>NZ_JBMDKC010000299.1:0-636 GCF_057809515.1 Bacillus sp. FG16 | reverse complement strand
AAGAGGTTCAGACACAAAAACAGGCTGTAGAGAAGACTTTCTCCACAGCCTGAAAGAAAGGCAAATGCCTTTCTTTACAATTTACTCTTTATCTAACGGTTTATTTTTTGGGAATCTCTCGTTATCTTCTTCGTTATCACGAATTGTTTTTTGTAACACAAAACAAGACATCGTTAAAAATAATGTTCCAATTAAATAGTATCCTTTTACACTAAGCGTTTCATCTAACGTATAAATCCCAATTAGCATACCTGAAAGCGCACAAACAAATGAAGTCCATTATCTATAAAACTTAAATTTCTTAAACGTGCAACAAACCGCTATATTACGCAGTTTTGTACTATATCAAAGATTATAAATGGCAACACTTTTCTGGTTGTTTGTGACCAATTTGTTACCTTAAAAATTCAAAATAAAACTAACAAAAAATAAAAGAGCACAGCGTGTTAATAAGGTGTTCCACCACCTTATTAACCGTCCGCCTACTAACCTAGGCAAACACTTGCTGTAACTCTTTATGTACCTTATTTTATCGTACATAAGGGTTCCTCCGCAACAGTTTGCTTACATTTTGTGGTATTCTGTTGCTTTTTTATTTTCAAAGGAGACGAGCCCTTATGAAAAAGAAACAAGTGA
>NZ_JBMDKC010000298.1:0-645 GCF_057809515.1 Bacillus sp. FG16 | reverse complement strand
CTAACTGCTGCGTACGCATGGCGTTATACGCTACTTCAAAATTAGGAACGTTATGCTCCACCATGAATTGTTCTAAAGCTGCGGCATCAGCTCCCTTTTCTTGTGCGAATTGCCCCAATGCTTGCGTGAAACGTTGTGACAATTCTTGTTGTTCGCGCTGATATTCCAGTTCTTCTGCACGCTGCGCTTTCTGTTCAAGCGCTTCAAGCTTTTGCTGGATTTCAGGTGTTACCCCAAACTTTTCAGCACGTTGTAATAAATCTTGTTGTTCAATCGCCTGCATCATACTATCAAGGTCGTTATACCCCGCTTGTTGTTGAAAGAAATTCATCGCACGGTCATACTTGTCATAGTTACCATATCGCTCAGACACTTCTTGTTCCCAACGCTGACGCTCTTCCATCAGAACCGCTTGTGTACGCTCTTTTAATCTCTTCGCAAAAGCTTGTGATTGTTCCATATCTTCTGGTGGTTGTCCTTCTGGGTTGTTCTCTATTGGTGATTGCTCCATTTGTTCGGGTGGTGTGGCAACCTCTCCTGTACCTTGTGGGTGCGCGGCTTCTCCATCTTCAACGCTAGGAGGTGCAGTTTCCGTTACAACCTCACCACCGCCTTCCAAACCATTAAAAAATTGAAAATTACCTA
>NZ_JBMDKC010000297.1:0-646 GCF_057809515.1 Bacillus sp. FG16 | reverse complement strand
AATAAAGCGAAGATGGAAAACAAGCAGTTTGAGCAACTGGCACAGAATCCAGAAGTTCTTCAGCTTCTCCAACAATACAACATGCAGCAACAGCAATTTGAACAGCAAGCCCAAGCGATGCAAGCACAAGGTGTAGACCCCATGCAGGCTGGCATGCAACCGCCACAACTACCACTGGCGACACCGCAGGTGCGTGATTTCTATGATCATGAAGTGCACGTATATATGCATAATGCTTTTCGAAAATCAAGTTTATATGATGAGTTGCCACCTGAAGTGCAGCAGTTAGTGGATGACCATGTACAGCAACATATGGAGGCACTCAATGCGCCAATGGAAGCGGATAGAAGGCAGCAGATGGAACAAGAACAACAGATGCAGGAAGAACAGAGAGCGATGAAAGAACAAGATTTACAGCTCCAACATCGCAAATTAGATATTGAGGAAAAGAAAGTAGAAAAACAAATGAAGAAATAGACCAGTCGCTATTAAATAGCGGCTTTTTTATATACAAAAATTTGGGCGTCGAATGTGGACTTGCGCCCACCCACAGGAGGAAAAGAAATATGTTAAAACCATTTCGTTTACGTGTAGGTAATTTTCAATTTTTTAATGGTTTGGAAGGCGGTGGTGAGGTTGTAACGGA
>NZ_JBMDKC010000296.1:0-658 GCF_057809515.1 Bacillus sp. FG16 | reverse complement strand
CTACTCCTGCACTTCCTGTTGCTCCGGTAGATCCCGTTGCTCCAGCTACTCCTGCACTTCCTGTTGGACCTGTTATTCCGGTTGCTCCGGTATCTCCTGTCGGACCTGTTACTCCGGTTGCTCCGGTATCTCCTGTCGGACCTGTTGGTAATATAACTGGTGGAACCGGCGCAAAAGTAGGACCAATTACATTGGGATCTATTGCAGCAGCCCGAAATACCTGACTTACTTTTTGTATTTTATTCTTATCAAACACATAATCACCCCTTCATTCACTACCTACGTTGAAATATATTCGATTACTCTACATATACATACGCTTTATTTACTGTTACATAATACGTTTTACCTTTACTATTGTGCACATTAAATTGTGGAGAGCCATCCACACTTACCTTTTCATCGATTGTAAATCCTTCGCCACTATCCACTGTCCCCGCCACAGCGCTATCCTGCCACGACGGTGAATCATAGAACCTTAAGTTATTCACTTTAGAGACTACACGCTTTCCTACAACTGAATTTGCTAATTCTTGCTTTTCAAACCTGATGTATCCCGGATTATATTTCACCCACTGCTCGCCACCAAGATGTAACCATCCGTCTTTCTCTCCCCACACTTGATACGCTTCTGGTTTGTTTAGCTGACGAATAACTG
>NZ_JBMDKC010000295.1:0-658 GCF_057809515.1 Bacillus sp. FG16 | reverse complement strand
GCTACTGGACCTCAAGGTGCTCAAGGTAACACGGGTGCTACCGGCGCTACTGGACCTCAAGGTGTTCAAGGTAACACAGGTGCTACCGGCGCTACTGGTATAGGAGTTACTGGACCTACTGGACCTTCTGGTGGACCTACCGGACCTACTGGGCCAACTGGACCTAGCTTCCCTGTAGCAACAATTGTTGTAACAAACAATATTCAGCAAACAGTACTGCAATTTAATAACTTTATTTTTAGTACTGCAATTAACGTAAACAATATTATCTTCAACGGCACAGATACAGTTACTGTTATCAACGGTGGCATTTATGTAATTAGCGTATCCATTTCTACAACCGCGCCAGGATGCGCTCCACTTGGAGTAGGAATTTCAATTAATGGAGCTGTCGCAACTGATAACTTCTCTTCAAATTTAATAGGCGACTCACTTTCATTTACTACAATTGAAACATTAGCAGCTGGTGCAAGAATTTCTGTCCAATCTACTCTTAATGAGATTACGATCCCTGCGACAGGAAATACTAACATCCGCCTTACTGTATTTAGAATCGCTTAAATTTCACTATATATTGTTTATGACAAATAAAAAAAGAGCGAGAATGAAGTGACCCCTAAAAGTTAGACACGGTTATTTCATTAGGCAGCTTGATAAA
>NZ_JBMDKC010000294.1:0-670 GCF_057809515.1 Bacillus sp. FG16 | reverse complement strand
TCAAAGGTTAGGAACTGAACAATTGTTAAAATATTAAACGTAACTTATATAGCTTTATACAAGAGGTTATAGGAAATGCTATTACATATGAACAAAAACGTCTTATAAAGATTATACAAAAACAGCTATCCGAGGCGGATAAACAACATTTAAAAGAATTATTATACAATCCTTCTGGTTTATATAAGATTACTCGAATCAAACATGAACCTAAAGACTTTAGTATGAATGAAATTAAACGGGAAATTGAATATGGAAAAGAAATGTATCCTCTTTTTCAGCTGGCCAATTCAATTTTGCCACAATTAAAAATTTCTAATGAAAGTATTAAATATTACGCTTCTTTAGTAGAATATTATTCCGTATATAAATTAAAAAGGTTTAATGAATCCCTTATAAATCTTTATTTATTATGCTTTATTTTTCATCGATACCAAAGAATGAATGATAATTTGATCAATAGTTTTATTTATAAAATGAGAAAATACAACGATGATATCTTATCCTTTGCGAAAGACCAAGTATATAACTATTACACAGAAAACCAGGAGGATTTCAAGAAAGTCGGAAATGTTTTACAAGTTATAATAGATGAAAACATTTCCGAACATACAGTATTTAAAGACATACAAAGACGTGTATTTTCTATCCTAGACCGTCCTAAATTAGC
>NZ_JBMDKC010000293.1:0-678 GCF_057809515.1 Bacillus sp. FG16 | reverse complement strand
TTTTAGTTGATCTTTTGATACAAGAAATGCGAAAAAGAAAAATCATTCTTCCTGCTATGTATGCCATAGAACATTTAGTTTGGGCGGTATGTGAACGTGCAGAAAGGCGAACATTTAAAACATTAACAAAAACATTATCTTCACAGCAATTTTTACAATTAGACCAACTATTAACGAAGCCTACAGACAAGCATATTAGCAATTTATCCTGGTTACGGAAACCACCTGGAACCATTTCTCTTAAAAATTTTCATAAGATATTGGACCGCATTCAATTTATTCAAAATCTAGTATTACCATTAGAAAATGGCCAAGAGATTCACCAAAATAGATTATTACAATTAGCTAGGGAAGGCTCTCGGTATTCCACTCAACATTTGTCTCGGTTCCATTCTCTAAAACGTTATGCAACTTTAATGGCTTTTTTAATTCACATTTATGCTTTTTTAATTGACCAAGGTTTATATGTAAATGAAAAGTTGCTTGGTCGCATGTTCAAGCGAGGAGAAAAGATACATACCGATTCGTTTCAAAATGACGGAAAATTGATTAACGAGAAAATACGCTTATTTGCAAAACTTGGGAAGGTTTTAATTGAAGCAAAAGAAACCGAACAAGATCCCTTTGTATCTTTACAAGCTGTTATACCATGGGACCAATTTGTTCATTCGGTAGAAC
>NZ_JBMDKC010000292.1:0-691 GCF_057809515.1 Bacillus sp. FG16 | reverse complement strand
CTTATTCTTCAATGATTTTCTCAGGTATTAACTGATTTAACATTTCTTCTTCATTGATACTTCCCAAAATTGTTTCCAAGTTTATTACTGTGGGTGAGTTGTTAAATTCATACCGGCCATAAAAATTAATATGTTGCCAAGCAACTGGTGAGATATACTTTAATATATTCGTCCCAATACCTTGATTTTGTGATTTCTTTAATATATTTGATAATATACTTGCATTGTAGTAAATAATACAGTTGGTGAGCAGCCTACTACATTCATTCCAAATTTGTTGGTCTTGCTCCGTTTTGAAACGAAGTTTCCCAAAATTTGCGAAAGATACAGCGCGACGTAATTTATGATAACTTTCTCCACGGTTTAGCGATTTTTGAACATTTTGGCGTAATGCTGGTGAATCAATATATTCTAAAAAATATAAACTTTTAATGATGTTATCATATTCCCATAATGCACGCTTGGTCTGATTTTTTCGTGCATAAGAACTTAATTTTCGAACAATCACATTTTGAGTTGTCGTTTTTAAAGCAAGAGATAGCATAATCCGTTTTATATTATCCCATTCTTTTATAATAAGCTCTGTATTAATTTTACGCACAGGCTTGATCAGCAATTCTTCATAGTGGTTTAGATGTTGAAAACCATATAAATTTCGAGATATCGTTGCTTGAATATCCTTATATCTTGG
>NZ_JBMDKC010000291.1:0-696 GCF_057809515.1 Bacillus sp. FG16 | reverse complement strand
TTGGCTATTACTGTCGTTTTTCTTTAAGTTATCGCGATGTATCTGAACTTTTGAGAGAACGTGGAATCTCGGTTCACCCTACAACCATCATGCGTTGGGTCCATGAATACGGAAATCTCATCTATCAAATATGGAAGAAGAAAAATAAATCTGCACATCATGTTTGGCATTTAGATGAGACTTACATCAAAGTGAAAGGCGAATGGTGCTTCTGTATCGTGCAATTGATAAAGATGGACACACGCTAGATATTCAACTTCGTAAAACACGTGATCATCAAGCTCTGCCTATATGTTTATGAAACGATTGGTAAAAGCTTTTGGAGAACCAACGGTTCTCACAACAGATAAGGCTCCCGCCCTACTATGTGCGTTCAAAAAATTGAAAAATAACGACTTTTATATCCATACGAAACACTGCACTGTTAAGCATCTCAATAATCTTATTGAACAGGATCATCGACATGTCAAACGTCGTTTTGCTAAATCTTCTGGATTCCAAAGTATCCGTCATGCTTCACGTACCTTAAAAGGCATCGAAACCATTCACGCCCTATATAAACGAAAACGAAGTTTGCAACAAGCAAACTTCGTTTTTTCGACGTATAATGAATTACAGAAATTATTCAAAACTGCTTAAACTATAACCGCATTTTGTAAACCGCTTGATGTTTTTTCAAACTTTGCAACAGAACCA
>NZ_JBMDKC010000290.1:0-714 GCF_057809515.1 Bacillus sp. FG16 | reverse complement strand
GTTGATTTCCACCTGGTATCATCAATTCATTTCCCCACACCCAATACCCTTGTTGCTGTTCTTCCCCTACAGGTATGCGCGGAAATACTGTATTCGTTTGCATGACTCGTTCTATATCTTGTACGTCACTTGGTAAGGTGTACGGATACTCTAACGTGGCTCTCTTTTCAATCCTTGCAATCGGGGTGATATCATCTAATGCACGATTCAGCCAATGTTGAATATCTCCATTTTCAAACATGTCGTCAACATCCCGATTCACTTGCATGATTAACTCCTGAAGGTTCATTTCTATTCCCTCCCCCATTTACACCCTGTACATATTTCTGTACGCCATCCACACGGCCATATGTATGCGCGTTCCAAAAGGCTTCTTTTGATTCTTTTGCGTAATCTTCCGCTAAATCTTGAAGCTGTCTTTCTTGTTCTTGTTGTCTCTTACTCTCTGTATCTTCCACAGTTTGAACCGCGGAGAAGCCGTTCGCTGTATGAATTCTCTTGATGTGGTCTACGATGCGAGAATCTAATTCTTCAAATCCGATTTGTGGAATTTTCATAATCGACATTTCTAACAATCCATCCATGATGACATGTTCCCCGTTCTTAGGATTCCACATAAGGTATAACTGAGGATCGTATTCTTGTAATCGTTCTTCTATATGATAGATATCATTGAGAAATGTTCGTTGAAAACCGCGTTTTTCATACGCATTT
>NZ_JBMDKC010000029.1:0-58855 GCF_057809515.1 Bacillus sp. FG16 | reverse complement strand
ACGCGGGTCCATCCATAAGTGACAGCCGAAGCCGCCTTTCAATTTCGAACCATGCAGTTCAAAATATTATCCGGTATTAGCCCCGGTTTCCCGGAGTTATCCCAGTCTTATGGGCAGGTTACCCACGTGTTACTCACCCGTCCGCCGCTAACTTCTTGAGAGCAAGCTCTCAATCCATTCGCTCGACTTGCATGTATTAGGCACGCCGCCAGCGTTCATCCTGAGCCAGGATCAAACTCTCCAATAAAGTTAGTTTGTCTAGCATCTAAAAATAAAAATTGACGTTTCACGTTGTTTGTTTCGTTCAGTTTTCAAAGAACTACTTAGTCGCTCATTTGCGACTTCCTTATGTTAACATTTTCGTTTTTCGATGTCAACCAAGTTTTTTAATTTCTTTTTTGTCGTTTTCTGCGTTTCTGCATCAGCGACGTTTATTAATTTACCATATACAAACTATTAACGTCAACACTTTTTAATAAAAAGTTCTTCTTCTTACATAACGAATACATTCCTCTGCGTTAGCAACTCTCCGAAATAAACAAAAAATGATTTTATATCTTTCTTCCATCGCTTTTTTTACAACTTCATGAATACGCTCATCTTCAAAATCAAATAAAAGTTCCTCTAACTCTCTCTTTAATATGTATTCCATCTCTTTTCTCTCTTCTTTTGTCAACATCAGCCCAAGCAAATGATCACCTCAATAATTCCTTACGTAACAATAAACGTTCCGCTCATTTTCACTTATCACAATCCTATCATTCATTATATCCACTACATACGATATTAATCCTTTGTTCTCTTTTTTATATTTACAGCATATATGTAACTGAAAAGGATTGGACAAAGGGGCGTAATATTATGTTTTTCTTTTTTATTACGAGTAAGAGAACTTTTAAACACATTAGCTTAATAGTGATACTTTCCTTATTTACAGCATGGCTACTCTTTTTAAAAACATATTCACATGAATCTGCTTTTTCAACTGCTACAGGTCCTAAAGTAATTTACAAAGGAGATACCGCTAAAAAGCAAGTTGCATTTACATTCGATATTAGTTGGGGAGACAAAAAAGCAATTCCAATCCTTGATACCCTTAAAGAAAGAGAAATTAAGAATGCAACCTTCTTCCTTTCTGCTGCATGGGCCGAAAGACACCCCGATATTGTAGAGCGCATCATGAAAGATGGACACGAAATCGGTAGTATGGGTTACAATTACACATCCTATACTTCTCTAGAGACAAATGAAATAAGACGAGACCTTTTACGAGCACAAGATGTTTTTACAAAACTTGGTGTAAAACAAGTTAAGCTGTTACGTCCACCTAGTGGCGAATTCAACAAGGCAACCCTTAAAATTGCAGAATCACTTGGATACACCGTCGTGCATTGGAGTAACAATTCAAACGATTGGAAAAACCCAGGTGTAAATAACATCGTTTCCACCGTCTCTAATAATTTGAAAGGTGGAGATATCGTCTTATTACACGCATCCGATTCTGCCCTTCAAACAAATAGAGCTTTACCGCTGCTCCTGCAAAAATTAAAAAGTGATGGATATGAGCAAATACCCGTATCACAACTTATTTCCAACACAAGTACAAAAAGTGAAGATGTGAAATAACTTCGTCCCTACTACTCTTCACGTATAAAAAGCTCTACTACCTTTCAAGAAGGTGGTAGAGCTTTTTTAATCACACCACTCCCAGCAATATAACTGCTGGTGTATAAAACCTCTCTCTATTAAGCAGATTTACTCGTTTTTCCGATTAAACGATGTAATACAAGTAATTGATATGCATTACATAACAATAGCGGTATAACCATTAAATATAACCAATCTGTATCATTAATCCGAAGCGCCGGTACCCATTCAAGAATCGTTACAACAACCATAAAGAACAGAGCTGGCACAAATGCTTTTTTATTTGTTTCTTTACTTTTTACATAAGCAACAATTGCTCCAAACACAAATAATATTCCAGCAACAAGTATGTTATTCCCCAATGAGATTTCCCCATTTGCAATAAGTACAGACCTTAAATACACAAAATCAAATAATACGAATGCAATAAAGAAGAGCTGGACTGCATTCCATAAAGACGATGAGCGAAACATCCCTAGTCCAAAACGATGGATTGTTAAATACGCAAAGAAGCCCATTTGACTTATAACGCTAAAAATAAATCCTACACCCATCAGCCAGAAAGATACCGCTAAAATCTCCTTGCCGTCGAAATTTTGAAAAAATTTATTATACCTGTCCCACTCCAAAACAAAACCAATAATAACTGTGCTAATCCCACCAAGAAACAACGTCGATAAAAATAGTCGTACCCACTTGCGGCTATTCACAACACATCCCCCATTATCCTTATATTTCTAATTAAATTGTATCAATGACAATTTCAAAAAGCTAGCCATGTTCATGTATAAATTCCTTAAAGATATTTATATTAAAAAGAGAGAACTGTGCTGAAAGGAGTTCCAACTTATGAAACGGATACTATTCATTTTCGTTTCTTCTTTTCTACTTATCGCACTTGTAGCATGCGCACAAGGAAAAGAAACGAAATCCGAACTAGATTACGATCAAACAAAGAAGATGATTGTTGATATTTTAAAAACAGATCAAGGTAAGAAAGCTATTCAAGATGTATTAACTGATGAAAAAATGAAACAAGCACTCATACTAGATGAAACAGTAGTAAAGAAAACGATTGAAGATGCCATGGTATCCGATAAAGGGCAACAATTCTGGGAAAAGCTCTTTAAAGACCCTGAGTTCTCATCAAAGTTTGCTAAAAGTATGGGGAAAGAACAAACCCAATTAATGAAAACCTTATTAAAAGACCCTGAATACCAAGCAGGCGTTATAGAAATTATGAAAAATCCTGAAGTAGAAAAAATGATGTTACAAACAATGAAGAGTAAAGAATACCGTCAATATCTACAACAAGTACTAACAGAAACTGCTGAAAGTCCACTCTTCCAAGCCAAGATGATCGATATCATTAGTAAAGGTGTACAAAAAGCTGAAAAAGGCGGATCTGATAAGAAAGAAGCAGGCGGTGACGGTGGTTCTCAAGGCGAGAAGAAGGAAGAACAGTAAAAATAATAACTATAATAACGAGTGGACAATTTATACATTGTCCACTCGTTATTACTTTATCTTGCTATTAACAGACAAAATGGGCCCCTCTAGTTAAGCGAAAGGTGTACTAGCAACAGATGAACCCCACTGATTAAGTTTCACTTTATTTTTGTGTAACAGCTGTTTTATCAATTACTGTTTCAGCTATCTTACTATAAATAATGCCGGTTGTATGTGTATCTTCATATACTGAAGGAGCAAAGTCTTCTTTATTCCAATCAGGTTGTTGTAGCGGAATACGGCCAAGAACATTCGTTTGCAATTCGGCAGCTAACTTATCTCCCCCGCCTCTTCCAAATACATATTCTTTCTCACCAGTTACCTTACTTTCAAAATATGCCATATTCTCAACAACACCGAGAATACTATGTTCAGTGCGTAATGCCATCGCTCCAGCACGCGCTGCTACAAACGCAGCTGTTGGATGCGGCGTCGTTACAATAATCTCTTTGCAAGATGGCAACATTGAGTGCACATCTAACGCAATATCACCTGTGCCTGGTGGCAAATCTAATACTAAATAATCTAAATCGCCCCATTCTACTTCTGTGAAGAAGTGGTTTAACATTTTCCCAAGCATAGGTCCTCTCCAAATAACTGGTGCATTATCCTCTACAAAGAAGCCCATTGAAATTACCTTTACACCTAAACGTTCCACCGGAATTATCTTGTCACCCCTTACGATAGGACGTTTTTCTATCCCCATCATGTCTGGCACACTAAAACCGTAAATGTCCGCATCAATAATACCAACTTTTTTTCCTAAACGAGCTAAAGCAACCGCAAGGTTAACGGAAACGGTTGATTTTCCCACGCCACCTTTTCCACTTGCCACTGCTAAGAATGTCGTTTTTGAATTTGGTGACAATAAAGATTCACTTTGCTCTTCTTCTTGTTCTGGTACAAACTGAGCTAATTCCTCTTCTGTAAATTCTGCAAAACGAAGTCCAACTGTTGCTGCCCCAAGTTCTTTTACTAACTTTACAATTCCAGACTGCAACTGCATTTGTTCCGCTGTACCAGTTTTTACAATCGCAATTTTGACACTCACATGTTCCTTCTCAGGCTTGACTGTTACCTCTTTAATTGCACTTGTTTCTTTTAATGTTTTATGTAAAAACGGATCTACAACTCCTTCTAACGCTTCAACCACTTGTTCTTTCGTTACCATAATTAGCCCAGCCCCCTGTATGAAAAATAACGTAATGTTAATTGAATTTATCTTTGCTTATTCTTGAAATAAATGCGTTTACATTTCCAGTATAACATATTTTCCGAAAACTTCGTTAACGAGAGAAACTCAAAAAAATCCTCCTTATTCTGGAGGAGTTCCTTTTTCCGTGAAATAACGCAATATACCACGGTATATTGCAGCTGCTACCTTCTGTTGATATTTCTCCGAATTTAACATATACCTTTCGTTCACATTCGATAAAAAGCCGGCTTCAATTAAAGCACCTGGTGTTTTCGCATACTTCAATAAGTATACGTGAGAGATCGTTTTAGCAGAACGATTCGTATTTTCTAAACTCGTTCTCAATTCAGCCTGTATAAATTTCGCAGCACGTTCATTTTCAATTGAAGAGCGATAGTAGAATGTTTGTGCGCCTTTCGATCCACTACTAGTTAAAGCATTTAAATGAATGCTTGCAAAAAAGTCTATATCCGGTTTATTGATGATTTCTACACGTTTTTTTAAATCCTCTGCTTTACGTCTACTATATGACTTTGTATCTTTGTTAGCTAAATCATAATCTCCCTCACGCGTTAAAATAACTAGTGCACCTTGTTCTTGTAAATAGTCTTGTACCTTTTTTGTAATTTCAAGTGTAATATCCTTTTCTATAATATCCTTTCCACCAACAGCCCCTCCATCTGGTCCACCATGCCCAGCATCTAATACGATTACTTTCCCTGATAAGGGTAAATTCCAAGCTCGCCACGATTTTGTAATTTGAAATTCTTGTTTGACTAAAAAAAACAATACAACCGCAGCGAGTGCAAAAGAGATAATTCGAATTCTCTTCATACCTTTCCTCCTCCAGCTAGTCCCTCTAATTACTTATATGGGACAAGAGGAAAGTTTATGCTTGTCTTAATGAAGCTTTAATCGATATCTTCTTTCACCTTTTTCATATCCTTCTTGCCACCACAATCCTATAAACTGCTGACAAGATTCAAAAAGTAATTCCTCATCTTTCAACTTTATTTCTCGCATAGTCATACTCGTTAAAAATTGAAATAGCGTTTCAGTTAATTGTTGTTCTTCTTCTAAGGCTCTATATTTCACATCAAAGAACGATTCACCATAATAGCCAAATTTACTATATCTCGCTCCTAATAAATAAGATTCTATCCCTAATTCAATACAGTAATCTTCATACTGACGATGAAGCTCTTGCATTTGAAAGGCATCACGAATATTTGAACGCAATGTTTTTAATGATAATTCCCGCAACATCTTCCGCTCGTAGTTTAACTGCTTTTCTTTTTGTTTTTCTCGTAAGCTGACAATGACATTCATAGTACTTATAAACCTCCCTAATACGTATTAGTCTAAACTTCTAAAGAAGAAGCATACGCACGGCGGTAGCACTAAAATATTCCAAGCTATAAAAATCACAAAAAAGGAATGAAACATAAAAAAACCCCAACCAAAATGGTTGGGGTTTGTAGTTCGCAAAAATTAACGTTTTGAGAACTGAGGTGCACGACGTGCGCCTTTAAGACCGTATTTTTTACGCTCTTTCATACGTGCGTCACGAGTTAATAGACCTGCACGTTTTAGTGTTAGACGGTATTCTGGATCAGCTTTTAATAAAGCGCGAGAAATACCGTGACGAATAGCACCAGCTTGACCAGTGTATCCACCACCATTTACGTTTACAAGTACATCGTAGTTACCTAAAGTTTCTGTTGCAACTAGAGGTTGTTTCACTACTTCACGTAATGCAGCAAATGGGATATAGTTTTCAAAATCACGACCGTTAATGATAACGCGTCCTTCGCCTGGAACTAGGCGTACGCGCGCTACTGAACTCTTACGACGTCCAGTGCCATAGTATTGAACCTGTGCCAAAGTAAGCCCTCCTTTAATTAATTATCCGCGAAGTTCGTAAACTTCTGGTTTTTGTGCTTGGTGTGGATGCTCTGCTCCAGCATACACGTTAAGTTTCTTAGAAACTTGGCGGCCTAAGCGTCCTTTTGGAAGCATGCCTTTAATTGCAAGCTCTAACATTTGTACAGGGTAGTTTGTACGCATTTCTAGAGCTGTTCTTTGTTTAAGTCCACCTGGGTGGTTAGTGTGACGGTAGTAAATTTTATCGTTTAATTTATTACCTGTTAAATGAATTTTCTCAGCGTTAATAATAATTACATGATCACCCGTGTCAACGTGTGGTGTAAATGTAGGTTTGTTTTTACCGCGTAAAATAGATGCTACTTCCGTAGATAGGCGACCTAAAGTTTGACCTTCAGCATCAACCACATACCATTTACGCTCAACTTCGTTAGCTTTTGCCATAAAAGTCGTACGCATGTGTTTCCCTCCTCGTTATCTTTTCCATAGAAAAAATCTATTGTTTATCTTAAACACGATTTCCTTCCGGGGCTAATCGTGGTTTTAGAAACAATACCATATGTTATGATATACTTTTGAGTTTCTAATGTCAAGCAAATGTTACACCAGGATTAGTTGTTATAGTTTACCTCCCATAGGTAAAGCCCATGACCTGGAGCCATCTTTCCAGCAAACTGACGATTTTGTTTCGCTAAAATCTCTGGAATGCTATCAGGATCAAGCTTTCCTTGCCCTACGTTAAGTAACGTACCAACAATAATTCTGACCATATTATATAAAAATCCATTACCTACAAAACGAAAAATTAATTCATCGTCTTGCTCAATTAACTCGATTTCATAAATTGTTCGCACTTTATCTTTTTTGTCAGTTTTTGCCGAACAAAAAGAAGTGAAATCATGCGTTCCAATAAAATAAGGAATTGCTTTTCTTATTTTTTTGATTTCGAGCGGATATGGATATTGATATACGTAATTTCTACGGAATACATCCGCAGTCTTTGATAATAATACACGGTAACGATATTCTTTTTTCTCAACACCGTAACGTGCATGAAATTCTTCTGTTTTTTTCTCTACTTGCCTAATAACAATATCATCTGGCAACATTGTATTTAAAGCGTTACTCCATTGCCACTCTTCAAGAGACAAAGGAGTATCAAAGTGTATGACTTGTCCTTTTGCATGAACCGTAGAATCTGTTCTACCAGATGCCTGAACACGAACAAGTTCTCCCTTATGCAATTTCTGTAATGCTTTTTCTATCTCTTGTTGAACAGTACGATGCTTCGGCTGAATTTGATAACCACAAAAATGCATGCCATCATATGCAACCGTACATTTTATTCTATCCATTTCTCTATTCTCCATTACGATCGCACCCATGCCAAAATACAAGCTAAACAAAATAAGCTTACAATCGTTACAGTATCGCTTGTTTTCCAGCGTAGTTGCCTAAATTTAGTACGTCCTTCACCACTTTGATATCCACGAGCTTCCATCGCAATTGCTAAGTCCTCTGCACGCTTAAAAGCACTGATAAACAGAGGAACGAGCAGTGAGATAATAGCTTTCATTCTATCTTTTATCGGTCCCCCGGCGAAATCAATACCACGTGATGCTTGTGCTTTCATTATTTTACTCGTTTCATCCATTAATGTCGGAATAAAACGAAGAGAAATTGACATCATTAATGCGATTTCATGAACAGGAACCTTTATACGCTTCAACGGCTTTAATAACGTCTCCAAACCATCTGTAATTTCAATAGGTGTCGTCGTTAACGTTAATAATGTCGTCATTAAAATAATAACGAAGAATCGTACAGAAATGTATATCCCTTGCTCTAATCCTTTTTCATGTATCGAAAACCAACCAAGCTGGAGTAGTACATCCCCCTCTTTATTTGTAAAAATATGCAGGAAAAATGTAAAAAGAAAAATCCATAAAATTGGTTTTAAGCCCGAAAGTACATAACGAATCGGCACTTTTGCAAAAAATAAAGCAATGAGTGCATATAAAAATAAAAATCCATATGAAATCGCATTATTTGCTAAGAAAACAACAAATACATATAAAAAGACAATCAGCAGCTTCGTACGTGGATCAAGTTGATGAATAAGTGAATTCCCCGGGATATATCTCCCAATAATCAACTGCTGCATGATTCATGACCACCTTTTCGTAACACCTGCACAACTTCATGAGTAAGATCCTCTAAAGATAAGGTAGCCTTCGGAATTGAAATACCAAACTTCTCTTCAATTGCACGTTTATACTTTAATGACATAGGAAGATCCACACCAATTTTCTCTAGTTCATCAGCATGTGAAAATACTTCCTCTGCACTTCCTTGCAAAAAGACCGTTCCTTTATGCATAACTACAATCTGCTCCGCATACTGAGCAGCATCCTCCATATTATGCGTTACAAGGATAACTGTAAGCCCCTTCTCCTTATGCAACTTATAAAACATCTGCATAAGTTCGTTCTGCCCTTTTGGATCTAGTCCTGCTGTAGGTTCATCTAATACAAGTACTTCAGGTTCCATCGCCAGTACACCCGCTATAGCAACACGTCTCATTTGTCCACCACTTAATTCAAAAGGAGAACGTGTTAACAGTTCCGGTTCTAGCCCTACAAGTTCTATTGCCTCTCTAGCCTTTTGCTTCGCTTCGTCTCCAGATACCCCAAAATTAGTAGGTCCGAAACAAATATCTTTCTCCACAGTCTCTTCAAATAACTGATGTTCTGGGAATTGAAAGACAACCCCTACTTTTTTACGTAGTGGCTTTAGCTTTTTTTCTTTCTTTCCTGCCGAAATCAAATGTTCACCAATTTGAACTGTACCATTTGTCGGCTGCAATAAACCATTTAAATGTTGAATCATCGTCGACTTACCTGAACCAGTATGACCGATAATGGCATAATAGCCCCCACTTGGAAACGACACGTCTACATCATAAAGTGCGCGTCTTTCAAATGGAGTTTTATATTGATAACGATGTTCTACTTTTTGGAATGTAATCTCCAAAGTTCGTTCACCAAGCTTTCCATTGTAAGATGCGTATTTTGCAAGAGAATTTCATTTCTTTTTAATAATTCTGCTATTTTCACCGAAAACGGTACATCTAAGCCAATTTCTTGGAGCATATGAGAGGACTTGAAAATTTTCTCTGGAGTCCCTTCCTCTAATATTTCTCCCTTATTTAAAATAATGACACGATCTGACTGTGCCGCTTCTTCTAAATCGTGCGTAATTGATAACACGGTAATACCTTTTTGATTAACAAGTTGTCTAACCGTTTCTACTACTTCACGTCTTCCTTGAGGATCTAACATTGACGTTGCTTCATCTAATATTAAAATAGATGGCTGAAGTGCTAAAACGCCTGCTATTGCCACTCGCTGCTTTTGCCCACCAGATAAGGAATGAGGCTCATCATTAAGAAAATCTTCCATACGGACAAGTCGTAAGGCCTGTTCTAATCTTTCAATCATTTGTTCTCTTGGCATTCCGATATTCTCTAAGCCAAATACAACATCATCTTGCACTGTTGTTCCAACAAATTGATTATCCGGATTTTGAAATACCATTCCAATTTGTTTTCGAACATCCCATACCGTTTCCTCTGATAAAACCATTGTATCATTTACTGTAATAGTCCCTGCTTCCGGCAAAAACAAACCATTCAATAATTTTGCAAGTGTAGACTTTCCTGAACCGTTTTGTCCAATAATAGATACCCATTCTCCCTCATATAAGGAAAATGAAACATCTTTTAATGCATACGTGGCTGCCCCAGGATATTGAAATGATATATTTTCTATCCGAAGTTTCTCTTTTTTCAATAGAAGGCACCCTTTCCTTCGCCAAGTTAGCCTATTTTTTTATATTTAAAAAAAAGGGCCATGACCAGTTACTTGAAAAGAACTGTCCTGCCCTTTTAATCAGCATTATACTAACTCGATAATTACCATTGGTGCTGCGTCTCCGCGACGTGGACCAATTTTTGCAATACGAGTGTATCCGCCTTGGCGCTCAGCATAGCGTGGAGCTACATCAGCGAATAATTTTTGAAGTGCATCTTGACCAGTCTCAGCGTTAGCAACTTCATTGCGAATGAAAGCTGCTGCTTGACGACGAGCATGAAGATCTCCGCGTTTACCTAAAGTGATCATTTTTTCCACTACAGAACGAAGTTCTTTTGCACGAGTTTCTGTCGTTTGGATGCGCTCGTTGATAATTAAATCAGTAGCTAAATCACGTAACATAGCTTTACGTTGCGCACTTGTACGGCCTAATTTTCTGTATGCCATTCGTAGTTCCCTCCTTTGTTGATGGGTTTAAATCCTCAGTCGTCTTTACGTAAACCTAAACCTAATTCCTCAAGTTTATGTTTAACTTCTTCTAAGGATTTACGTCCTAAGTTACGAACTTTCATCATATCTTCTTCTGTTTTGTTCGCAAGCTCTTGTACAGTATTAATTCCTGCACGTTTTAGGCAATTATAAGAACGAACAGAAAGATCTAGTTCTTCGATAGTCATCTCAAGAACTTTCTCTTTTTGATCTTCTTCCTTCTCGACCATAATCTCAGCATTTTGTGCTTCATCAGTTAAACCAACAAAGATATTTAAATGCTCAGTTAAGATTTTGGCACCTAAAGAGATAGCTTCTTTTGGCCCGATGCTTCCATCCGTCCATACATCAAGCGTAAGCTTATCATAATTAGCCACTTGTCCGACACGTGTCTTTTCCACTTGGTAAGTTACACGTGATACTGGAGTATAAATAGAATCAATAGGAATTACTCCTATTGGTTGATCTTCGCTTTTATTTGCATCAGCTGGCGTATACCCACGGCCACGCTTTGCAGTTAAACGCATGCGGAAATGCGCATTTTTTGCTAACGTTGCAATGTGTAAATCTGGATTTAAGATTTCTACATCACTATCGTGAGTAATATCAGCAGCTGTGACAATACCTTCGCCCTGTACATCAATTTCCAACGTCTTCTCTTCTTCAGAGTAGATTTTAAGAGCTAACTTTTTCAAGTTTAAGATGATCGTCGTAACGTCTTCTACTACGCCCTCAACTGTTGAAAATTCATGCAATACGCCATCGATTTGGATAGCAGTAACAGCGGCACCAGGGAGTGAGGATAAAAGAATACGACGTAAGGAGTTACCCAAAGTAGTACCATATCCACGCTCAAGCGGTTCAATTACGAATTTACCATATTTAGCATCTTCGTTAAGTTCAACCGTTTCGATTTTCGGCTTTTCGATTTCAATCATTAACTAAACCCTCCTTCAAAACGTCGAAACCCCGGTTAAACAAAGGTATAACCCCTGTCTAACCGAAAGTCCCCCTTAGGCAGTTCCCGATTGTGCACAACAAGCGATGTTTCTGTACGAAATTTCTCGATAATGCATCATATCCATTATAGACAAAAGGGAAAATTCTATACAGAAAAATTACACACGACGACGTTTTGGCGGACGACATCCATTATGAGGAACTGGAGTAACATCTCTAATTGCTGTTACTTCTAGACCTGCAGCTTGAAGAGCACGAATTGCAGCTTCACGACCAGCACCAGGACCTTTAACAGTAACCTCTAAAGTTTTTAAACCGTGCTCCATTGCAACTTTAGCAGCAGCTTCAGCAGCCATTTGCGCAGCGAATGGAGTAGATTTACGAGATCCACGGAAACCAAGTGCACCAGCACTAGACCAAGAAAGTGCGTTACCGTGAGTATCTGTAAGTGTTACGATTGTGTTGTTGAAAGTAGAACGAATATGAGCTATACCAGCTTCGATATTCTTTTTCACACGTTTTTTACGAGTGTTTGTTTTACGTGCCATTGTTAGTTCAACCTCCTTTACTTATTATTTCTTTTTATTTGCTACTGTACGACGTGGACCTTTACGTGTACGAGCATTGTTTTTAGAATTTTGACCACGAACTGGTAAACCACGACGGTGACGAAGACCACGGTAAGAACCGATCTCCATTAGACGTTTAATGTTAAGAGATACTTCACGACGAAGGTCTCCCTCAACTTTAATACGATCGATAACATCACGGATACGTCCTAATTCGTCTTCCGTTAAATCACGAACTCGTGTTTCTGAAGAAATACCAGCTTCAGTAAGAATTTTTTCAGCAGTTGTGCGACCAATGCCGAATACGTAAGTTAAAGAAATAACAACGCGTTTGTCTCGAGGAATATCTACACCTGCGATACGTGCCATTCTGAATGCACCTCCTTCTGATTAACCTTGTTTTTGTTTATGTTTAGGGTTTTCACAAATAACCATTACTTTTCCACGTCTACGAATAACTTTACATTTTTCGCAGATTGGTTTAACTGACGGTCTTACTTTCATGTCTCGAACCTCCTTAAAGATTACGGAGTGCTATATTATTTAAAACGGTACGTAATACGACCACGATTTAAATCGTACGGAGATAATTCTACCGTAACTTTGTCTCCTGGTAAAATACGAATGAAGTTCATACGGATTTTACCAGAAACGTGAGCCAATACGACATGCCCATTCTCTAATTCTACTTTGAACATAGCATTTGGCAACGTTTCAAGAACGGTACCTTCGACTTCAATTACATCATCTTTAGCCATTCAATAGTTCTCCCTTCTTCAAATCAGTAACATTTTACACTGCTCTGAAATCCCGGAGAGCCAGCTACTTATAAAGTGGTAAGGATTTCGTATCCTGCTTCTGTAAGAGCAATCGTGTGCTCAAAATGGGCACACCATTTACCATCTACCGTTACCACTGTCCAGTCATCAGATAGTGTTTTTACATATCGTCTTCCTTGATTCACCATCGGCTCAACACAGATGACCATTCCCGGCTTTAATCTAGGGCCTCTATTTGGTGGACCATAGTGCGGGATTTGAGGGTCCTCATGTAAGTCTTGCCCGATTCCGTGACCAACATACTCCCTAACGATCGATAACCCATTCTCTTCAGCATGGGTTTGAACCGCATGTGAGATATTTGATAATCTTTCGCCTGGTTTTACTTGTTCTAGACCAAGATACAACGATTTTTCTGTGACATCAAGTAGCTTTTGAACAGATTCAGAAATGTTTCCAACTGGATACGTCCATGCAGAATCTCCATGGTACCCATTGTATTTCGCACCAATATCGATACTGATGATATCGCCCTCTTTGAGCTTACGCTTCCCTGGAATTCCGTGTACAAGCTCTTCATTTACAGAAGCACATATGCTCCCCGGAAATCCGTTGTATCCTTTAAAAGATGGCGTAGCACCATATTTTTGAATCGTCTTTTCCGCTATTTGATCGAGCTCTTTCGTTGTAATTCCTGGAGTAATGTGCTGTTTCAACTCTTGATGAGTTAAAGCAACGATTCTGCCAGCTTCTCGCATGATTTCTATCTCGCGAGGAGTTTTGCAGATGATCATTACGCTAAGTCTCCGATGAGAACATCGATATCAGCAAATACTTTATTGATATCTTGCTCACCATTAATGCTTTGCAAGTAACCAAGCTCATCGTAGAAATCAAGCAAAGGTTTTGTTTGCTTAATATTTACATCTAAACGATTTGCTACAGTTTCTTCATTGTCATCAGAGCGTTGGTATAATTCGCCACCACATTTATCGCACACATCAGCTTTTGCTGGTGGATTGAATTCTAAGTGGTAAGTCGCACCGCACTCTTTACAAATGCGACGGCCTGTAAGGCGTTTTAATAACAACCCTGAATCCACATTAATGTTTAAAACATAGTCGATTTTTTTGCCAAGATCTTTCATAATCTCTTCAAGAGCTGATGCTTGTGCAACAGTTCGTGGGAAACCGTCTAGCAAGAAACCTCTTACGCAGTCTTCTTGACTTAAACGTTCACGAACAATTCCGATTGTAACTTCATCTGGAACAAGTGCACCTTTATCAATAAAAGATTTTGCTTGTAGACCCATTTCAGTTTCAGCCTTCATAGCTGCACGGAACATATCTCCTGTTGAAATGTGAGGGATGTTATACTTGGCTACAATCTGTTCGGCTTGTGTACCTTTACCAGCACCAGGAAGCCCCATTAAAATTAAGTTCATCCTTGTTCCCCCTCAGTACATGAGCATGTAGGGAAGATAGTTCTTCCCACTTACTCACTGCTTGATAAACCCTTTGTAATGGCGTTTTACCAGTTGGCTTTCTAGCTGCTTCATTGTTTCTAAAGCAACGCCGACAACGATTAACATACTCGTTCCACCAATCTGTGCAGATGGAGGAAGATTTCCCAATTTCGTAAAGATAACTGGTAAGATTGCAATCGCTGCTAGGAAAATTGATCCTACAAAGGTCAAACGATACAAGATTTTTGTTAGATATTGTTCCGTATTCTTACCCGGACGAATACCTGGAACATATCCACCTTGCTTGTTTAAATTCTCTGACATTTGCTCTGGATTAACCTGAACAAATGCATAGAAATATGTGAAGGCTACAATGAGCGCAACATATATGATCATTCCCACTGGGTGAGAATAGTTAAAGTTTGCAATAATCCACTGCGATACATCATGTTTCGGGAAGAACTGTGCAATAGTTGGAGGCGTAATTAAGAATGAAACAGCAAAAATGACTGGAATAACACCCGCACTATTTACCTTAAGCGGTAAATGTGTGTTTTGTGCTCCAGCATGATTCCCATTCCCTCCTGTTACACGCTTCGCGTATTGAATTGGGATCTTTCTAACAGCTTGTTGAATGAAAATAACACCAACAATAACTGCTAGCACAGCTAGTAAAATCAATGCAACTTTAACGATACTCATGAACAATTGATCTCCGATATTTTGAAACTGTTGTTGATACACTTGAGATATAACACTTGGGATCGCTGCGGCAATACCGCCAAAGATAAGGATGGAAATACCATTACCTACACCTTTAGCTGTAATCTGTTCACCTAACCACATTAAAAATGCAGTACCAGCAGTCAGTACCGTAGCAATGTATAAATAAGTGCTCCAACCAGGATTCAAAATTAATTGCCCACCTACCATACCGTTAAAACCGATTGACATACCAAACCCCTGAATAAACGCAAGAACAATTGTAAAGTAACGCGTGAATTGCGTTACTTTACGACGGCCCATTTCACCTTGCTTCGACCATTCCGAAAATTTAGGAACAACATCCATCTGCAATAATTGCACGATGATGGATGCTGTAATATACGGCATGATTCCCATCGCAAAGATGGAGAAGTTTTTCAAGGCGCCACCGCCAAATGTATTTAGAATACCTAAAGCATTTAATTGGTCTTGTGCTTTCAGTACGTCTCCATTTGTAAATGGCACTGGGATAAACGTGCCAATCCTGAATACGATTAACATCGCTAAAGTGAATAATATTTTACGTCTTATCTCAGCAACGCGCATAAAGTTGGAGATTGTACGAAACATTAGATCACCTCAACTGATCCGCCAGCTGCTTCAATTGCTTCTTTAGCACTTGAAGAGAACTTGTGCGCTTTAACAGTTAGTTTTTTCTCTACTGCTCCGCTTGCAAGAATTTTAACACCGTCGTTTAACTTGCTGATAACGCCAGTTTCCAGCAATAATTCAGGTGTTACTTCTGTACCATCTTCAAAACGATTTAACGTTGATAAGTTTACAATAGTAAACTCTTTACGGTTAATGTTTGTGAAGCCGCGTTTTGGTAAACGACGGAATAATGGAGTTTGACCACCTTCGAAGCCAAGACGAACACCGCCACCAGAACGTGCGTTTTGTCCTTTATGACCTTTACCAGCAGTTTTACCGTTACCAGAACCGATACCACGACCGACACGGTTACGTACTTTACGAGAACCTTCTGCAGGTTTTAATTCATGAAGTTTCATTCCCAGGCACCTCCTTATATTAATGAGTTATCCTTAAGCTTCTTTTACAGTTAAAAGGTGAGAAACTTTGTTGATCATACCAAGAATAGCAGGAGTTTCTTCCTTAACTACAGTTGAATTCAACTTTTTAAGACCTAAAGCTTCTACCGTCGCACGTTGATCTTGTGGACGACCAATTACACTACGAGTGAGGGTAATTTCTAACTTTTTCGCCATTTGTTTTCCCTCCTTAACCTAGTAGCTCTTCTACAGATTTACCGCGTAATTTTGCAACATCTTCAGCGCGCTTAAGTTCGCTTAATCCGTTCACAGTAGCGCGAATCATGTTGATTGGTGTGTTAGAACCAAGAGATTTCGAAAGAATATCTTGTACACCAGCTAATTCAAGTACCGCACGAACAGGTCCACCAGCAATAACACCAGTACCTTCAGCAGCAGGTTTTAAGAATACTTCACCAGCTCCAAAGTGACCGTTGATTGTGTGTGGAATTGTTGTACCAACTAATGGTACAGCGATTAAGTTTTTCTTAGCGTCTTCGATAGCTTTGCGGATTGCGTCTGGTACCTCTTGTGCTTTACCAGTACCGAATCCAACATGACCGTTTTTATCGCCAACTACAACTAGTGCAGCAAAGCGGAAACGACGACCACCCTTAACAACTTTCGCGACACGATTTATCGTAACTACACGTTCTTCAAGTTCTAATTTACTTGGGTCAATGCGATGCATCAATTTTCCCTCCTTTGACCATTAAAATTGTAATCCAGCCTCACGAGCAGCTTCAGCTAGAGCTTTAACACGGCCATGGTATAAGTAACCACCGCGATCAAATACTACTTCTTTAACGCCTTTCTCTACAGCACGCTTAGCAACTGATTCTCCAACTTTCGTAGCAGCTTCAGTATTGCTAGTACCGTTAAGAGCAAGGTCTTTATCAAGAGTAGATGCACTTACTAACGTTACACCATTCACATCATCAATAACTTGAGCGTAAATATGTTGGTTAGAACGGAACACGTTTAAACGTGGACGCTCTGCAGTACCAGTAAGTTTAGCACGTACACGTGCATGTCTTTTCTTACGAGTCGCATTTTTATCAGCTTTAGTGATCATTCTTGTCACTCCTTTCTCTCACCTAACGGGTTTACTTAGCAGTTTTACCTTCTTTACGACGAACAACTTCGCCTTCGTAACGAATACCTTTACCTTTATAAGGCTCAGGAGCACGTACAGCACGGATGTTAGCAGCAAATTCGCCAACACGTTGCTTGTCGATACCTTTAATTACGATTTTAGTTGGTGCAGGTACTTCAACTTCAAGACCTGCTTCCGGAGTCATTTCTACTGGATGAGAATAACCTACGCTTAAAACAAGTTTATCTCCTTGTTTTTGAGCACGGTAACCAACACCGACTAATTCAAGTCCGCGTGCGAAACCTGCAGTTACACCTTCAACCATGTTTCCGATTAAAGCACGAGTTGTACCGTGTAATGCACGGTGTTCCTTCTGTTCAGATGGACGCTCAACTGTTAGTGTATTTTCTTCAATTTTGATAGACATATCAGCATTGAATTTACGAGTTAATTCACCTTTAGGGCCTTTTACTGTTACAGTATTGTCTTCTGCAATTGTAATAGTAACACCTGCAGGGATTTCAAGAATCTTTTTACCAATACGAGACATGTGGTCACACCTCCGTTCGTTTTAAATATATATTACCAAACGTATGCTACTACTTCTCCACCAGTTTGTAATTGACGAGCGTCTTTGTCTGTCATTACTCCCTTAGATGTAGAAACAAGAGCGATACCTAATCCGTTAAGTACACGTGGTACTTCGTCAGCTTTAGCGTAAACGCGTAAGCCAGGTTTACTGATACGTTTTAATCCAGTGATTACACGTTCATTGTTTGCACCATATTTCAGGAAAATACGAAGGATACCTTGTTTGTTATCCTCGATGTATTCTACATCACGAATGAAACCTTCACGTTTTAAAAGTTCAGCGATCTCTTTTTTGATTTTAGAAGCAGGAACCTCTAATTTCTCATGACGTACCATGTTCGCATTACGGATGCGAGTAAGCATGTCTGCAATTGGATCTGTCATCACCATGTGTTTTACCTCCTTCCCATTTGTGGGTTTTACCAACTAGCTTTTTTAACACCAGGAATTTGACCTTTATATGCAAGTTCACGGAAACAAATACGGCAAAGTTTAAATTTGCGGTATACAGAATGCGGACGACCGCAGCGTTCGCAACGTGTATACTCTTGTACTTTAAACTTAGGAGTACGCTTTTGTTTCGCTATCATAGATTTTTTAGCCACGTTTTCGCCTCCTCTACTTAGCGTTGGCTTCCATTATTTTTGGAATGGCATACCGAATTGTGTTAAAAGTTCACGAGCTTCTTCATCAGTTTTCGCTGTAGTAACGATTACGATGTCCATACCGCGGACTTTGCTTACTTTATCATAATCAATCTCAGGGAAGATAAGTTGCTCTTTAACACCTAATGTGTAGTTCCCACGACCATCGAATGATTTCTTAGAAACACCACGGAAATCACGTACACGTGGTAAAGAAACCGATACTAATTTGTCGAAGAACTCATACATTTGCTCGCCGCGTAAAGTTACTTTCGCACCGATTGGCATACCTTCACGAAGACGGAAACCAGCGATTGATTTTTTAGCACGAGTTACAACAGGTTTTTGACCTGCGATTTGTGTTAATTCTTCTACTGCATTGTCTAAAGCTTTTGAGTTAGATACCGCGTCACCAACACCAGTGTTGATTACGATCTTTTCGATTTTCGGTACTTCCATCACAGATTTATAGTTAAACTTGCTCACTAGAGCAGGAGTAATTTCCTTTTGGAACTTCTCTTTAAGGCGATTCAATGAAGTGACCTCCTTTCTTAAGAAAATTATTTATCTAATAATTCACCAGATTTTTTTGCAATACGAACTTTTTTACCATCTTCTACTTTGAAGCCTACACGAGTAGGTTCACCTGTTTTCGGATCTAAAATCATAACGTTAGAAACGTGAATAGGTGCTTCTTTAGTAATAATTCCACCTTGTGGATTTAATTGAGATGGCTTAGAGTGCTTCTTAACGATATTGACACCCTCAACGATAACACGGTTTTGCTTTGGGAAAGCCACAAGGATAACGCCTTGTTTTCCTTTGTCTTTACCAGTGATTACCTGTACTTTATCACCTTTTTTTACATGCATCTTAATTCTGCACCTCCTTAGCAAGGCAATACCTTAAATTATAGAACTTCTGGAGCTAAAGAAACGATCTTCATGAAGTTGCTATCACGTAATTCACGAGCTACTGGTCCGAAGATACGAGTACCACGTGGGCTCTTATCGTCTTTAATGATAACCGCTGCGTTTTCATCAAATTTGATGTAAGAACCGTCCGGACGACGAGCTCCGCTCTTCGTACGTACTACTACTGCTTTAACAACGTCACCTTTTTTAACAACGCCACCTGGTGTTGCTTGTTTTACCGTAGCAACGATAATGTCACCAATGTTAGCATATTTACGACCAGAGCCGCCTAATACTTTAATTGTTAAAAGTTCACGTGCACCAGAGTTGTCAGCAACTTTCAAACGAGATTCTTGTTGGATCATGTTATGAAACCTCCCTTCGGACTAAAAATTCCGATTCGTCTATTTAGATAATAACCGCTTCTTCAACGATTTCAACTAAACGGAAACGCTTAGTAGCAGAAAGCGGGCGAGTTTCCATGATTTTAACGATATCGCCAAGTTTCGCTTGGTTTTGCTCATCATGGGCTTTGTACTTCTTAGAATACTTAACACGTTTTCCGTACAAGGAATGAGTTTTGTAAGTTTCAACTAAAACTGTAATCGTTTTGTCCATTTTGTCAGACACTACACGACCAGTATAAACTTTGCGTTGGTTACGTTCGCTCACTATGCAAACCTCCCCTCAATTTATCGATTAATTCCGATCTCTCTTTCACGAACTACAGTTTTCATACGAGCAATTGCTTTACGCACTTCACGAATGCGAGTTGGATTCTCTAATTGTCCTGTAGCAAGTTGGAAGCGAAGATTAAACAACTCTTCCTTTAAAGCTTTAACTTTTGTTTCGATTTCGGCAGTGGTTAATTCACGAATATCATTAGTTTTCATTAGATTCACCACCATTTTCTTCACGTTTTACGAATTTACATTTCACAGGTAACTTGTGAGCTGCAAGACGTAATGCTTCGCGTGCTACCTCTTCAGATACACCCGCGATTTCGAACATAATTTTCCCAGGTTTTACTACTGCTACCCAGCCTTCTGGTGCCCCTTTACCGGAACCCATACGTACTTCTAGAGGTTTTGCAGTGTAAGGTTTAGAAGGGAAAATTTTAATCCATACTTTACCGCCACGTTTCATGTAACGAGTCATTGCACGACGAGCAGCTTCGATTTGACGGTTTGTAATCCATGAAGCAGCTTGTGCTTGTAAACCGAATTCACCGAAAGCAATTTCAGTTCCACCTTTAGCACGACCACGCATTTTACCACGATGCTCTCTACGATATTTTACGCGTTTTGGCATTAACATATTATTTTCCTCCTTCCTCAGAAGCTTTCTTTTTTGTAGGAAGGACTTCTCCACGGTAGATCCATACTTTTACGCCTAATTTACCGTATGTTGTATCAGCTTCAACTGCTGCATAGTCAATATCAGCGCGAAGTGTATGAAGTGGAACAGTTCCTTCACTGTAAGATTCTGCACGAGCGATATCAGCTCCGCCAAGACGACCAGAAACCTGTGTTTTAATACCTTTAGCACCTGCACGCATAGCACGTTGAATAACTTGCTTTTGTGCACGACGGAATGATACACGGTTTTCTAATTGACGAGCGATGTTTTCGCCTACTAATTTAGCGTTAAGATCAGCTCTCTTAACTTCTAAAATGTTGATGTGTACACGCTTGCCTGTTAATTGGTTAAGAGCTTTACGAAGTGCTTCAACTTCAGTACCACCTTTACCAATTACCATACCAGGTTTTGCTGTGTGAATTGTAACATTTACACGATTTGCTGCACGTTCGATTTCTACTTTAGCAACAGCAGAATCTTTTAAGCGTACATTAATGTACTCACGGATTTTGATGTCTTCATGTAATAATGTAGCGTAATCTTTCTCAGCGAACCAACGAGATTCCCAGTCACGGATAACACCGACACGAAGACCAATTGGATTAACCTTTTGACCCATCGATTATCCCTCCTTCTTTTCTGATACCACAACTGTGATGTGGCTTGTGCGTTTGTTAATTTGGCTTGCACGACCCATTGCACGTGGACGGAAACGTTTCAACGTTGGACCTTCGTCAACGAAAACTTTTTCAACAACTAGGTTGTTAATGTCCATCTCATAATTGTGCTCTGCATTTGCGATTGCAGATTTTAAAACTTTTTCTACAACTGGAGAAGCAGTTTTTGGTGTGTGGTTAAGGATAGCAATCGCTTCACCCACTTGCTTACCTCGGATTAAGTCTACTACTAAACGAACTTTACGAGGAGCAATACGAACTGTTCTCGCTACTGCTTTAGCTTGCATTGAAGTGCCTCCTCTCATTATCTTCTAGTTTTCTTATCGTCAGCAAGGTGACCTTTATACGTACGAGTTGGTGCGAATTCACCTAACTTATGGCCAACCATATCCTCAGTGATGTACACAGGTACGTGTTTACGACCATCATATACAGCGATTGTGTGTCCGATGAACTGAGGGAAGATTGTTGAACGGCGAGACCAAGTTTTAACAACTTGTTTTTGCTCAGATGCAACTAATTTTTCCATTTTGCTCATTAAGTGATCATCGACAAATGGTCCTTTTTTTAAGCTACGAGCCATTTTGGTGCCTCCCTTCGTGATTGGCGTACGGTTCTAGAAATGAACCGTACTACAATCCCATTATTTTTTACGACGACGAACGATAAATTTGTCAGACGCTTTGTTTTTCTTACGAGTCTTGAATCCAAGAGTTGGTTTACCCCATGGAGACATTGGAGACTTACGTCCGATTGGAGAACGACCTTCACCACCACCGTGTGGGTGATCAACTGGGTTCATTACAGAACCACGAACTGTTGGGCGTTTACCTAACCAGCGAGAGCGACCTGCTTTACCGATTTTGATAAGTTCATGTTGTTCGTTACCTACTTGACCGATTGAAGCGCGACAAGCAGATAATACAAGACGTACTTCACCAGAAGTTAAACGTACAAGTACGTATTTACCTTCTTTACCAAGTACTTGAGCAGATGTACCAGCAGAACGAACTAATTGTCCGCCACGACCAGGCTTAAGCTCGATGTTATGAACAACAGTACCTACTGGAATGTTGATTAATGGTAATGCGTTACCGATTTTGATGTCAGCTTCTGGGCCAGACATAACTTCCATACCTACTTCTAAAGATTTAGGAGCAAGAATGTAACGTTTTTCACCGTCAACGTAGTTAATTAATGCGATATTCGCAGAGCGGTTTGGATCATATTCGATCGTAGCAACGCGTCCTGGAATTCCATCTTTGTTACGCTTAAAGTCGATGATACGGTATTGACGCTTATGTCCGCCACCTTGATGACGTACAGTAATTTTACCTTGGTTATTACGACCAGCCTTTTTGCTTAAAGGAGCAAGTAAAGACTTTTCCGGTCTGTCAGTCGTGATTTCAGCGAAATCATTCGTAGTCATGTTACGACGACCGTTAGTAGTTGGATTATACTTTTTAATTCCCATCTCAATTTCCCTCCTTCTTTAGTAAGAATTAAACGCCTTGGAAGATTTCGATTTCTTTGCTGTCAGCAGTTAGCTTAACGATTGCTTTACGACGACGGCTAGTAAAACCAGCGTGACGACCAACACGTTTTGCTTTCGGCTTGTAGTTCATGATGTTTACTTTGTCTACATTAACACCAAAGATCGCTTCGATAGCGTCTTTAACCTCTGTTTTATTAGATTTAACGTCCACGTCGAACGTATATTTTTTTTCAGCCATCATTTCCATAGAACGTTCAGTGATAACTGGGCGCTTAATGATATCACGAGGATCTCTCATTATGCAAGCACCTCCTCTACTTTTTCCACTGCCGCTTTTGTCATGATTAGCTTATCATGATGAAGTACGTCTAAAACGTTTACGCCTTCAGCAGTGATTACTGTTACTCCAGGGATATTGCGAGCAGATAACTCTACAGATTCGTTTGCATCAGCAGTTACGATAAGAGCTTTCTTCTCAACAGTTAATCCTTTAAGTACTGCTAGCATGTCTTTTGTTTTTGGTGCATTTAACACTAGGTCTTCAAGAACTACAATGTTGTTCTCAACTACTTTAGTAGCTAATGCAGATTTAATTGCTAAACGACGAACCTTCTTAGGAAGTTTGTACGCATAGCTTCTTGGTGTAGGTCCGAATACCGTACCACCACCACGCCATTGAGGAGAGCGGATAGACCCTTGACGAGCACGTCCAGTTCCTTTTTGACGCCATGGTTTACGACCACCACCACGAACTTCAGAACGAGTTTTTACTTTGTGTGTACCTTGACGTAAAGATGCACGTTGCATCATTACAGCTTCGAAAAGTACAGCTTCATTTGGTTCGATACCGAAAATAGCTTCAGCTAATTCGATTTCACCAACCTGTGAACCAGTTTGGTTATATACAGTAACTTTTGGCATTGGAATTCCTCCTTCCTATTGTGAATTATTTGCTAACCTTCACAGCGCCTTGAACAACTACAAGAGATTTCTTAGCACCTGGAACGTTACCTTTTACTAGTAATAAGTTGCGCTCAGTGTCAACTTGAACGATTTCTAAGTTTTGGATAGTAACTTGGTCTCCACCCATACGTCCAGCAAGTTTTTTGCCTTTGAATACACGGTTCGGAGCAACTGGGCCCATTGAACCTGGACGACGGTGATAGCGAGAACCATGAGACATAGGTCCGCGAGATTGTCCGTGGCGTTTGATAACACCTTGGAAACCTTTACCTTTAGAAATTCCTGTTACGTCAACGATTTCACCTGCAGCGAAAACTTCAACTTTTACCTCTTGACCAACCTCTAATCCGTCCACGTCTGCATCGCGGATTTCGCGAATGAAGCGCTTAGGAGTTGTAGATGCTTTAGCAGTGTGGCCTTGTTCAGGTTTGTTAGTTAACTTTTCACGTTTGTCTTCAAATCCTAACTGGATTGCATTGTAGCCATCAGTTTCAGTTGTTTTCTTTTGAAGAACAACGTTTGGATTAGCAGCGATAACTGTTACTGGGATTAACTCACCGTTCTCAGCAAATACTTGAGTCATACCGATCTTTCTTCCTAAGATTCCTTTGGTCATGAGTTACACCTCCTACATTTTTAAGTTATATAATTTATAGTTTGATTTCGATATCTACACCAGACGGTAAGTCTAAACGCATTAATGAATCTACTGTTTGTGGAGTAGGACTCACGATATCGATTAAACGTTTGTGTGTGCGCATTTCGAATTGCTCACGAGAATCTTTGTACTTATGAACAGCACGAAGAATTGTGTAAATAGTCTTCTCAGTTGGTAATGGGATCGGACCAGAAACTGTTGCCCCAGAACGCTTAGCTGTTTCTACAATTTTCTCAGCTGATTGATCAAGAATACGGTGATCATAAGCTTTTAAACGGATACGAATTTTTTCTTTTGCCATTATTTTCCCTCCTTCGTTCGCCTATTTCTAAAATAGACCTTCTCCATGGAAATTTCCCCACACCATGCCATGGCAAAGCGGCCGGGTGTGTCAGCAACCTTCCACTTCATCGCAGTCAAAGACCAACATTGTCTATTATACAATGTTATTCGTCTAGATGCAAGCATCTTTTTGTTTGCATCTGCTTTTCTCTACTTTTGCTATTATACATGGCACTTTAAAGAATTTCAAGTTTTCATCTACTAGAATTCGTTTTACAGTTTTTGGGTTTTGTTTTAATGTTTTTATATACTATAGAAGAAACTCGTCAAAACATAAAGATATCCTCTTATTCATTATACGAACACACAGAAAACCCCCCAAGGGAAAATCCCTTGGGGGGTTTTTATATCAGTTAAGATTACTCAACGATAGTAGCAACTACACCGTAACCTACTGTACGTCCACCTTCACGAATAGAGAATTTAGTTCCCTCTTCGATAGCGATTGGAGCGATAAGTTCGATAGTCATTTCGATGTTGTCACCAGGCATTACCATTTCAGTACCTTCTGGTAATTGGATGATACCAGTTACGTCAGTTGTACGGAAGTAGAACTGAGGACGGTAGTTAGCGAAGAATGGAGTGTGACGTCCACCTTCTTCTTTAGATAATACGAAAACTTCAGCTTTGAATTTAGCGTGTGCTTTTACAGAGCCAGTTTTAGCAAGAACTTGTCCACGTTGGATGTCTTCACGAGCAACCCCACGAAGAAGAGCACCGATGTTGTCTCCAGCTTGAGCTTGGTCAAGAAGTTTACGGAACATTTCTACACCAGTTACAGTTGTAGAAGCATTCTCTTCAGCAAGACCGATGATTTCTACTACGTCACCAACTTTAACGATTCCGCGCTCTACACGACCAGTTGCAACTGTACCACGACCTGTGATAGAGAATACATCCTCGATAGGCATTAAGAATGGTTTGTCAGTTTCACGTTCTGGAGTTGGGATGTAAGCATCAACTTCAGTCATTAATTCAATGATTTTTGCTTCCCAATCAGCTTCTCCTTGAAGAGCTTTAAGAGCAGAACCTTTGATTACAGGAATGTCGTCGCCTGGGAATCCGTATTCAGATAATAGGTCACGAACTTCCATTTCTACTAATTCTAATAATTCTTCGTCGTCTACCATGTCGCATTTGTTTAAGAATACAACGATGTAAGGAACACCTACTTGACGAGAAAGAAGGATGTGCTCACGTGTTTGAGGCATTGGACCATCAGCAGCAGATACTACTAAGATACCGCCGTCCATTTGAGCAGCACCAGTGATCATGTTTTTAACATAGTCAGCGTGACCTGGGCAGTCAACGTGTGCATAGTGACGAGTTTCAGTTTCGTACTCAACGTGTGCAGTTGAGATTGTGATTCCGCGCTCTCTTTCTTCTGGAGCAGCGTCGATTTGATCGTATCCGCGTGCTTCAGCACCACCAGCTTTTGCAAGAACTGTAGTGATCGCAGCAGTTAATGTAGTTTTACCATGGTCAACGTGGCCGATTGTACCGATGTTAACATGGGGTTTAGAACGTTCGAATTTAGCTTTAGCCATTCTAAATTCCTCCTTAGTTTATATAGGTTATTTTATATTTAGACTAGAAAGCGAAACTTACGTCCCACTTTCTAAGCTTACATAAGTAGTTATACTCGAACAATTGATAAAAATCAATTATTCGCCTTTATTTTTTTTAATAATTTCTTCTGAAACAGACTTCGGTACTTCTTCATAATGATCAAATGTCATTGAGAATGTTCCGCGGCCTTGAGTGTTAGAACGTAATGCTGTCGCATAACCGAACATTTCAGAAAGTGGAACCATAGCGCGAACAACTTGTGCGTTACCGCGAGCTTCCATACCTTCTACACGTCCACGACGAGATGTTACGTCACCCATGATGTCTCCCATGTACTCTTCAGGAATTACAACTTCAACTTTCATCATTGGCTCAAGAATTACTGGATTACATTTAGAAACCGCAGCTTTAAGTGCCATAGATGCAGCGATTTTGAACGCCATCTCAGATGAATCGACATCATGGTAAGAACCGTCAACTAATGCTGCTTTAATGTCAACTAGTGGGTAACCAGCTAGTACACCATTTTTAAGTGAGTCTTCAAGACCCGCTCCAACAGCTGGGATGTATTCACGTGGAACTACACCGCCGACGATTTTGTTTTCGAATTCAAATCCTTTACCTTCTTCGTTAGGTGCAAACTCAATCCAAACGTGACCGAATTGTCCACGTCCACCAGATTGACGAGCAAACTTACCTTCAACTTTCGCAGCAGCGCGGAAAGTTTCACGGTATGCTACCTGAGGAGCACCAACGTTTGCCTCAACTTTGAATTCACGGCGCATACGGTCAACGATGATATCAAGGTGAAGTTCACCCATACCAGCGATGATAGTTTGGCCAGTTTCTTGGTCAGTGTGAGCACGGAATGTTGGATCTTCTTCAGAAAGCTTAGATAATGCTGTACCCATTTTATCTTGGTCAGCTTTAGATTTTGGTTCGATAGCTACAGAGATAACTGGCTCTGGGAATTCCATAGACTCGAGGATAACAAGGCTCTTCTCGTCACAAAGAGTATCACCAGTAGTAGTATCTTTTAAACCTACAGCAGCAGCGATATCACCAGCGTAAACTGTTGAAATCTCTTCACGGCTGTTAGCGTGCATTTGTAGGATACGTCCTACACGCTCACGCTTACCTTTAGTTGAGTTTTTCACGTATGATCCAGAGTTTAACACACCAGAGTACACACGGAAGAACGTTAACTTACCAACATAAGGGTCAGTCATGATTTTGAATGCTAAAGCTGCGAATGGTTCTTCATCGCTAGACTTACGTTCGATTTCTTCATCTGTATCCGGAAGAGTACCTTTAATAGCAGGTACATCTAATGGAGATGGTAGGTAGTCGATAACTGCGTCTAACAGAATTTGAACACCTTTGTTTTTGAATGCAGAACCACAGATTACTGGGAAGAATTCTACAGAAGTTGTAGCCTTACGGATACCAGCTTTAAGCTCTTCTACAGTGATTTCTTCACCTTCTAGGTACTTCATCATCATTTCTTCATCAAGCTCAGCTACCGCTTCAATAAGCTTTCCACGGTATTCTTCAGCTAGTTCTTTGTGCTCTTCAGGAATTTCGACACGCTCGATGTCTGTTCCTAAATCGTTACCGTACATATAAGCACACTCTTCAACAAGGTCAATGATACCATTGAACTCGTCTTCAGCACCGATTGGTAACTGAATTGGATGTGCGTTTGCTTGTAAACGATCGTGGATTGTTCCTACAGAGTATAAGAAATCTGCACCGATCTTATCCATTTTGTTAACGAATACGATACGAGGTACACCGTAAGTAGTAGCCTGACGCCAAACAGTTTCTGTTTGTGGTTCTACACCAGATTGTGCATCAAGTACTGCTACCGCACCATCAAGTACGCGTAAAGAACGTTCTACTTCTACTGTGAAGTCTACGTGTCCTGGAGTATCAATGATGTTTACACGGTGACCTTTCCATTGAGCTGTAGTTGCAGCAGAAGTAATTGTGATACCACGCTCTTGCTCTTGCTCCATCCAGTCCATCTGAGATGCACCTTCATGAGTTTCACCGATTTTATGAATACGTCCTGTGTAATACAGAATACGCTCAGTTGCTGTTGTTTTACCAGCATCGATGTGAGCCATGATACCAATATTACGAGTGTTTTCTAAAGAGAACTCTCTTGTCATTTGGTGTCTTGCTCCTTCCATATATGGATTGGATTTTTATTTTAAGTAGCAAAAAAGCCACTTTATATTGTTACATATGCCAGTGTCCAGTACCCTCATTATGTAAAACGAGCGCCCAACGAAAGGGAGAGGCATTCTCCCTCTCCACACTTCCATAAGCGACAAATAAAGCGGTTTATGCTTACATTTATTTTGCGTTGAATCCTACCAACGGTAATGAGCAAATGCTTTGTTAGCTTCTGCCATTTTATGAGTGTCTTCACGTTTCTTAACAGATGCACCAGCGTTGTTAGCTGCATCTAAGATTTCGTAAGCTAGACGCTCTTCCATAGTTTTTTCACCACGAAGACGAGCATAGTTTACTAACCAGCGAAGACCTAAAGTTGTACGGCGTTCTGGACGAACCTCAACTGGAACTTGGTAGTTAGCACCACCAACACGACGAGCGCGTACTTCAAGAACAGGCATGATGTTCTTAAGAGCTTGCTCGAATACTTCCATTGGTTCTTTATCTGAACGTTCACGAACGATATCGAAAGCGTTATAAAGAATTGTTTGAGATTTACCTTTTTTACCGTCAACCATCATTTTGTTGATAAGGCGTGTTACTAGCTTAGAATTGTACATTGGATCTGGTAACACGTCACGTTTCGCAACAGGTCCTTTACGAGGCATATTGAGTTCCTCCTTTCATTATAAGTTTATTATTTTTTAGCAGGTTTTGGTCGCTTAGTACCATATTTAGAACGTCCTTGCATACGTTTGTCAACACCAGCTGTATCAAGCGCTCCACGAACGATGTGGTAACGTACCCCTGGTAAATCCTTTACTCGACCACCGCGAATTAATACTACGCTATGCTCTTGTAGGTTATGACCGATACCTGGGATGTAAGCTGTAACTTCAATACCGTTTGTTAAACGTACACGAGCGTATTTACGTAACGCTGAGTTAGGTTTCTTTGGAGTCATTGTACCAACACGAGTACATACACCACGTTTTTGAGGTGCAGAGATATCAGTTGATTTTTTCTTTAAAGAGTTAAAACCTTTGTTTAACGCAGGTGATTTAGATTTCCATACTTTATCAGTACGACCATTTCTCACTAATTGGTTAATAGTAGGCATTTGATTATCCTCCCTTCGCATGTTTGTATGACCACATATCCAGGTGGTTCATTATTAGTTGAAAACAAAGTTTTTGCAAGGAAGAGCAAATGCTCTCTCCTCACAAAAACAGTTTTAACTTATTATTCCTATTGCTGAAGCTCCCACTTGAATCCCCGAAACTTTTCCAAGCTTACGAACTGATTCAACTTTTGTTATGGGTATGTTATGTTGCAAAGCAGTGCGAATGATAACATGGGTTAACCGCACATCAGCATCTTCTGCAATAACAACTTCTTTAACTATACCATTTTTGATTGCTTCCAATGTGCGTTTATGACCAACGACTACATTTTCAGCATTTGACACTTTTTGATAAGACATATAAATATCCTCCAAAGCATCGTTCAGGAGCAACCTTGATTATAGTAACATTTTGACTCATACAATGTCAACTAGGATTAGCTGTTTTTATACAAAATTTACGACGGAAAATTTTACTGTTCCACATAAACTTCATCGTTTTCTACATTCATGTTATCTTGTGTTGTTTTTACAAGATCCACTTTGCGATAACGATTCATACCTGTTCCAGCAGGAACAAGTTTACCGATAATAACGTTCTCTTTCAATCCTAGAAGCTCATCACGTTTACCTTTAATTGCTGCATCAGTTAAGACACGAGTTGTTTCTTGGAATGATGCTGCAGATAAGAATGAATCAGTTTCAAGTGAAGCTTTTGTAATACCAAGTAGAACAGGTCTAGCTGTCGCTGGTTGTTTACCTTTCAGTAACACCTTCGCATTCGCATCAGTAAACTGATGGATATCTAGTAATGTTCCTGGTAATACGTCTGTTTCACCTGCATCACTTACACGAACTTTACGTAGCATTTGACGTACCATTACCTCTACGTGTTTGTCACCAATTTCTACCCCTTGCATACGGTATACTTTTTGAACTTCACGTAATAAGTATTCTTGCACTGCTGTAATGTCCGTTACTTTTAGTAATTCTTTCGGATCAATAGAACCTTCTGTTAACTCTTTACCGTGGCTAATTGGCTGTCCTAACGTTACTTTCAGACGAGCACCGTAAGGAATAGCATACGTACGAGCTTCAACTTCACCCTGTACAACTACTTCTTGGCGATCTTTAACATCGTTGATCGCTGCGATAACACCGTCGATTTCACTGATAACTGCCTGACCTTTCGGATTACGAGCTTCGAAGATCTCTTGGATACGAGGTAAACCTTGAGTAATATCATCTCCGGCAACCCCACCTGTATGGAACGTACGCATCGTTAACTGTGTACCTGGCTCACCGATAGACTGAGCTGCGATAATACCTACCGCTTCTCCTACTTCTACGTCTGTACCAGTTGCTAAGTTACGGCCGTAACACTTCTTACATACACCATGGCGAGTGTTACACGTGAACGCTGAACGAATGTTTACAGTTTCAACACCCGAATTCTCAACGATATGAGCGATATCTTCAGTAATTAATTGGTTTTCACTAACTAATACTTCACCTGTTTCAGGATGTTTTACAGTTTTTCTTGCAAAACGTCCAACAAGACGATCATATAATGACTCAATTACTTCATTACCCTCTTTAATCGCACCAATTAATAGACCACGATCTGTTCCACAATCATCTTCACGGACAATTACATCTTGTGCAACGTCTACAAGACGACGTGTTAAGTAACCAGAATCGGCAGTTTTAAGTGCTGTATCAGCAAGACCTTTACGCGCACCATGCGTAGAGATGAAGTACTCAAGTACTGTTAAACCTTCACGGAAACTTGATTTAATTGGAAGTTCGATAATACGACCAGATGGATTGGCCATCAGACCACGCATACCAGCAAGCTGAGTAAAGTTCGATGCGTTACCACGGGCACCGGAATCACTCATCATGAAGATTGGGTTGCGTTTATTCAAGGATTTCATCAGTTTTCCTTGGATAACATCTTTTGCATTACTCCAAATAGAGATAACACGATCGTAACGTTCTTCTTCCGTGATTAAACCACGACGGAATTGTTTAATTACATTATCTACTTTTGCTTGTGCTTCATGGAGAATTTCATCTTTTTCACCTAATACAAGAATGTCAGATACCCCAACTGTAATACCAGCTTTTGTAGAGTACTTAAATCCTAAGTTTTTCATACGGTCAAGCATGCGAGATGTTTCCGTAATTTGGAAACGCTTGAATACTTCCGCAATGATGTTACCAAGGATCTTCTTGCTAAATGGCGCCACTTCTTCGCGACTAGCAATAATTTCTTTAATGTTCGCACCTTTTTCAACGAAATATTCCGCTGGTGTTTCTTTTTCAAGGTTTGAGTTTGTCGGTTCATTAATATAAGGGAACGACTCTGGTAAGATTTCGTTAAATATTAATTTACCAACTGTTGTTAATAGAAGCTTACCTTTTTGCTCTTCAGTAAATGTTACGTTATTTACTGAACTTGCAGCAACTGCAACACGTGTGTGCAGATGTACATATCCATTTTGGTATGCAAGTATTGCTTCGTTTGCATCTTTGAAGACCATACCTTCACCGATTGCGCCTTCACGCTCAAGTGTTAAGTAGTAGTTACCTAATACCATATCCTGAGATGGAGTAACAACTGGTTTTCCGTCTTTTGGATTCAAGATGTTTTGTGCCGCTAACATAAGAATACGAGCTTCTGCTTGTGCCTCTGATGATAACGGAACGTGAACCGCCATTTGGTCACCGTCAAAGTCCGCATTGTATGCAGTACATACAAGTGGGTGAAGACGAATTGCGCGACCTTCTACTAATGTAGGTTCAAACGCCTGGATACCAAGACGGTGAAGTGTTGGTGCGCGGTTTAGAAGTACTGGATGCTCTTTAATCACAGATTCTAAAACGTCCCAAACTTCAGGGTGTACACGCTCAATTTTACGTTTAGCACTCTTAATGTTGTGTGCTAAACCTTTTCCAACTAACTCTTTCATAACGAAAGGTTTGAACAGTTCAAGCGCCATTTCTTTCGGTAATCCACATTGGTACATCTTTAAGTTCGGTCCTACAACGATTACAGAACGGCCAGAGTAGTCAACACGTTTACCTAATAAGTTTTGACGGAAACGTCCTTGTTTACCTTTAAGCATGTGAGATAGTGATTTTAATGGACGGTTACCTGGTCCAGTAACCGGACGGCCACGACGACCATTATCAATTAATGCGTCTACAGCTTCTTGTAACATACGTTTTTCGTTTTGAACGATGATGCTTGGAGCACCTAGGTCCAATAGACGTTTTAAACGGTTGTTACGGTTAATTACACGACGATATAAGTCGTTTAAGTCAGAAGTAGCAAAACGTCCACCATCTAACTGTACCATTGGGCGTAGTTCTGGTGGGATAACTGGTAGAACATCTAAGATCATCCAAGATGGTTCATTTCCAGAGTTACGGAATGCTTCTAATACTTCTAGACGTTTAATAGCACGAGTACGGCGTTGTCCTTGTGCTGTTTTTAATTCTTCTTTTAAGAAGTCTACTTCTTTATCTAAATCAATGTCTTGTAGTAGCTTTTTAATCGCTTCTGCACCCATAGCAGCTTGGAATGTGCTACCATATCGATCACGATATGCACGGTATTCTTTTTCAGAAAGTAATTGCTTCTTATCAAGTGGTGTATCTCCACTTTCTGTTACAACATAAGAAGCGAAATAAATTACTTCTTCAAGCGCGCGAGGGGACATGTCTAAGACAAGTCCCATGCGGCTCGGGATACCTTTGAAATACCAAATATGAGATACAGGAGCAGCTAATTCGATATGACCCATACGTTCACGACGTACTTTTGCACGCGTTACTTCAACGCCACATCGATCACAAACTACACCTTTATAACGTACACGTTTGTATTTTCCGCAATGACATTCCCAGTCCTTTTGTGGTCCGAAAATACGCTCACAGAACAAGCCATCTTTTTCAGGCTTTAACGTACGATAGTTAATTGTTTCTGGTTTCTTAACTTCACCGTATGACCAAGAACGAATCTTGTCAGGTGAAGCAAGTCCAATCTTCATATATTCAAAGTTATTTACATCTATCAAGGGGCCTACCTCCCTTTTAGTCTACAGGTTATCCCAATTATTCCTTAGTTGTCTCAACTTCAACATTCAATTTATCTGCTGATTGATGATCATCGTCATCTTCTGTATCACGCATTTCAATTTCTGTGTCGTTGATTGACATCATTTTAACGTCCATACCTAAACTTTGCAGTTCTTTAATCAATACTTTGAATGATTCAGGAACGCCTGGTTCTGGAACATTTTCACCTTTAACAATTGCTTCATACGTCTTAACACGTCCAACAACATCATCAGACTTCACTGTTAAGATTTCTTGAAGAGTATAAGCAGCACCGTAAGCTTCAAGTGCCCAAACCTCCATCTCACCGAAACGCTGTCCACCGAACTGAGCTTTACCTCCCAGAGGTTGCTGCGTTACAAGTGAGTATGGTCCAGTAGAACGAGCATGAAGTTTATCGTCAACCATGTGCGCAAGTTTAATCATATACATGACACCAACAGATACGCGGTTATCGAATGGTTCACCAGTACGTCCGTCATACAGGATTGTTTTCGCATCATTTGCCATACCAGCTTCTTCAATTGTGCCCCAAACATCTTCCTCACGAGCACCATCGAATACTGGTGTTGCAATGTGAATGCCAAGGTATCTTGCTGCCATACCAAGATGAAGCTCTAATACCTGACCGATATTCATACGAGATGGTACCCCTAATGGGTTTAACATGATATCGATTGGCGTACCGTCTGGTAAGTAAGGCATATCTTCTTCTGGTAAAATACGAGAGATAACACCTTTGTTACCGTGACGTCCGGCCATCTTGTCACCTTCAGAAATTTTACGTTTTTGAACGATATATGCACGTACAAGTTGATTCACGCCTGGTGGCAATTCATCGCCATCTTCACGATTGAATACTTTTACGTCCAAGATAATACCGCCACCACCGTGTGGTACACGTAGTGATGTATCACGTACTTCACGCGCTTTTTCTCCAAAGATAGCATGTAATAGACGTTCTTCAGCTGTTAATTCTGTTACACCTTTAGGTGTTACTTTACCAACAAGTAAATCTCCATCTTTTACTTCAGCACCAACGCGAATGATACCGCGCTCGTCAAGGTTACGTAATGCGTCTTCCCCAACGTTTGGAATGTCACGTGTAATTTCTTCTGGTCCAAGCTTCGTATCACGAGCTTCTGATTCATATTCTTCAATATGAATAGAAGTGTACACATCATCTTTTACAAGGCGCTCACTCATGATGATCGCATCCTCGTAGTTATAACCGTCCCAAGTCATGAAGCCAACAAGCACGTTACGTCCAAGTGCTAGTTCACCTAATTCCATAGAAGGACCATCCGCAAGGATTTCACCTTTTACAACTTCATTTCCAACACTTACGATTGGACGTTGGTTGTAACAAGTTCCTTGGTTAGAACGAATGAATTTTTGCATTTTGTAGCGATCTAAGTCGCCCTTTACTGTTTGACCGTCAACCTCTACATAGCGGCGTACCCAAACTTCACGTGCTTCTACGCGCTCAACAACACCAGGATGTTTACAGATTACTGCAGCACCTGAGTCTTTTGCTGATACGTACTCCATACCTGTACCTACAATCGGAGATTCCGGATTCATTAACGGAACCGCCTGACGTTGCATGTTCGCTCCCATAAGTGCGCGGTTAGAGTCATCGTTTTCTAAGAACGGAATACAAGCTGTCGCTGCCGACACTACTTGTTTTGGAGATACATCCATGTAGTCGATGCGTTCTCTATTTGTTACAATATTTTCACCACGGAAACGAGCTACGATATCTTCACTTAGGAATTCACCTTCATCAGATAATTTCATATTCGCTTGGGCTACAACATAGTTATCTTCTTCATCTGCTGTTAAATAATCAACATGCCCTGTTACAAGACCAGTTTCTGGGTCAACACGACGGTATGGTGTTTCAATGAAACCAAACTCATTTACTTTCGCGAACGAAGATAATGAGTTAATTAAACCGATGTTTGGTCCCTCTGGTGTTTCAATCGGACACATACGACCGTAGTGGGAGTAATGAACGTCACGTACTTCAAAGCCTGCGCGCTCACGCGTTAAACCACCAGGTCCTAATGCAGATAGTCTTCGTTTGTGAGTTAACTCTGCTAATGGATTTGTTTGGTCCATGAACTGAGATAACTGAGAACTTCCGAAGAACTCTTTAATAGATGCAATAACAGGACGAATATTAATTAGTGCCTGTGGTGTAATTGCATTCGTATCTTGGATCGACATTCTCTCACGAACAACACGTTCCATACGAGAAAGACCGATACGGAATTGATTTTGTAATAGTTCTCCAACAGAACGCAGACGACGGTTTCCTAAATGGTCAATATCATCTGTATCCCCTACTTTGTATAGTAGGTTGAAGAAGTAACTGATAGAAGCAAGGATATCACCTGGTGTGATGTGTTTCACATCACGAGTAATATTTGCATTACCAATTACATTAATTACGCGTTCGCCTTCCGACTCAGGAGCATAAATCTTAATAGATTGCAGCTCAACATCGCCTTCTACCACTCCACCCATTGGTTTCGCTGTTTTGAATCCAATGTTTTTCTCTAAGTAAGGTAAAATGCGATCAAGTGTACGACGATCTAAGATTGTTCCTTCTGTCGCTAAAATTTCACCAGTTTCTGGATCCACTAACGTTTCAGCTAAACGTTGATTAAACAATCTGTTTTTAATGTGTAACTTCTTGTTGATCTTATAGCGACCTACATTTGCTAAATCGTAGCGCTTTGGATCGAAGAAACGAGACACAAGTAAGCTCTTAGCATTTTCTACTGTTGGTGGTTCACCAGGACGTAGACGCTCATAAATTTCAAGCAATGCTTTTTCTGTGCTATCTGTGTTGTCTTTTTCTAATGTGTTGCTTAAGTATTCGTTATCACCTAAAAGCTCGGTGATTTCTTGATCAGAGCCAAACCCTAATGCGCGTAACAAAACAGTTACAGGAAGTTTACGCGTACGGTCAATACGCACATATACAACATCCTTAGCATCTGTCTCATACTCTAACCAAGCTCCGCGGTTTGGAATTACAGTAGCAGTAAAACCACGTTTTCCGTTTTTATCCACTTTGCCACTATAGTATACGCTTGGAGAGCGAACTAACTGGGAAACGATAACACGTTCTGCACCGTTAATTACGAATGTTCCAGTCTCTGTCATGAGTGGGAAATCTCCCATGAACACATCTTGTTCTTTTACTTCACCAGTTTCCTTGTTGATTAGACGCACTTTTACACGAAGTGGTGCTGCATACGTCACATCACGCTCTTTGCATTCGTCTACAGAGTATTTAGGTTCACCTAAGCTGTAGTCGATAAATTCAAGCGATAGATTTCCCGTAAAGTCTTCAATCGGAGAAATGTCTTGGAACATTTCTCGCAAACCCTCATCAAGAAACCACTGATAAGAAGAGGTTTGAATTTCGATAAGATTTGGTAACTCTAATACTTCACTAATACGGGCATAACTTCTTCGTTGGCGGTGGCGTCCGTATTGAACTAGTTGACCTGTCAACTGCTTCACCCCTCAAATCATGAGTATTATAAATGCACAAAAAAATTTGTGCAAAATCACAAATAAATACAACTACTGCTATTAGCGTAGTCTTTTTCTCTTAAAGATAAATACGTTGAGTCTTTCTACCTGCTCAAAAAAGAAAAATGGCTTCTATAAGAAAACCATCATTCTGTTTCATAATCTGCTGATTTTACTATCTTTTCCAAGAGAAACAAAAATATACATCTTTCTCAACGCAGAAAATCATATATTGGCATTGTATAATGTTAACATAGCCAAAAATAACCGTCAACGTTTTTTTGATTTTATGATATAATATCCTTTTTTCTTTTCTACAACCTCAACTTCAGAAAATACTTCTTCTAGTTTTTTCAGCGCAGATGGTGCACCTTGCTTCTTTTGAATAACAATCCAAAGTTCTCCACCTGGAACTAAATACTCCACAGCTTTTTCTAAAATCTCATGTACGATATCTTTACCCGCACGAATTGGAGGGTTAGATAGAATAGCAGCATACTTGCCATCTACATTTTCATAGACGCTACTTTGAAAAATACGTATATTCTCGATTCTGTTATTAGCGGCATTTTCTTTCGCAAGCCCAAGCGCCCTTTCATTCACATCCACCATGTGAACTTCACAACCTTGAAACTCTTTCGCTAACGACAAACCAATAGGACCGTATCCACAACCTACGTCTAATATATCACCTTTAATATCCGGCATTTGAAACGCTTCAATTAAAAGACGGGAACCAAAGTCCACCTCGTTTTTCGAAAACACCCCATGGTCAGATAAAAAAGTAAATTGAGATCCACGAAGTGGAAATTCCCATCGTTTACGATCACTTTTACTAGAAGGGTCGTTAGAAAAATAATGGTCTGCCATATGGCCACCTCTTTTCTTTACAGTTAAAAAAAAGCTCGCATGAGAGCGAGCTTTTTTTAAAGCATCAAAAGTTAATTACTTAACTTCTACAGCAGCGCCAACTTCTTCAAGTTTAGCTTTCATTTCTTCAGCTTCCTCTTTAGAAACGCCTTCTTTGATTGCTTTTGGAGTGTTGTCAACTAATTCTTTAGCTTCTTTTAAGCCAAGACCAGTGATTTCACGTACAGCTTTGATAACTTTGATTTTTTGAGCGCCAGCACTTGCAAGTACTACGTCAAACTCAGTTTTTTCAGCAGCAGCTTCACCAGCGCCACCAGCTACAGCTACAGGAGCAGCAGCAGTTACGCCGAATTCTTCCTCGATAGCTTTTACTAAGCCGTTAAGTTCTAATACAGTCATAGATTTAACTGCTTCAATGATTTGTTCTTTAGTCATTGTAAATATCCTCCCTTAAATAGGTTTGTATTGTTTTATAGATAACAAGTAATTATCTTTTAAAAAATTAAGCGCCTTGCTCTTCCTTTTGTTCTGCAACTGCTTTAGTAGCAAGTGCAAGGTTACGGATTGGAGCTTGAAGAACGCTAAGAAGCATAGAAAGTAAGCCTTCACGTGATGGAAGAGTAGCGATTGCTTTAACCTCATCAAGTGTTACAAGTTTACCTTCGATTACGCCCGCTTTAATTTCTAAAGCTTCATGTTTTGTAGCGAAGTCGTTTAATACTTTCGCAGGAGCAACTACATCCTCGTTACTGAACGCGATTGCGTTTGGTCCTGTTAAGAATTCGTTTAACTCAGCCATTTCAGCAGATTCTGCAGCACGACGAGTTAGAGAGTTTTTGTAAACTTTGAACTCAACGCCAGCTTCACGTAATTGCTTACGTAATTCTGTTGCTTCAGAAACTGTTAAACCACGGTAGTCAACAACGATTGTAGATTTACTAGCACGAAGTTTGTCCGCGATTTCAGTTACAACTTGTTGTTTAGTTTCGATTACTTTGCTCATGTTATTACACCTCCTGTAGATTATATAGAAGATGTACCGAAAGTGCACTAAAAACCTCCATGCCCAACTTGTAGACATGGAGGCATATAGTCACAGAAAAAAATTCCGTTTCGTATATTAACACCTAGGTAGGAAATTAAGTCTATTGACACCTACTGTCTACGGTACACTATTTAAATTCACAACATAAATGATTATATTAAATCTTCTTTATGAAGTCAACTTCCAATTTTTACGCTAATGTAGAAACGTCTACACGTACGCCAGGTCCCATTGTAGAAGCAACTGTTACGTTCTTCATGTAAGTACCTTTTGCAGCAGATGGCTTAACTTTTAATAAAGTGTCAGCGATTGTTTTGAAGTTTTCTACTAATTTAGCATCTTCGAAAGATACTTTACCGATTGGAACGTGGATGTTACCAGCTTTATCAACGCGGTATTCAACTTTACCAGCTTTGATTTCGTTAACAGCTTTAGTTACATCGAAAGTAACTGTTCCAGTTTTAGGGTTTGGCATTAAACCTTTAGGTCCTAATACGCGACCAAGTTTACCAACTTCACCCATCATGTCAGGAGTTGCTACCACTACATCGAAATCGAACCAACCTTGTTGGATTTTACCGATGTAATCAGTATCGCCTACGAAGTCAGCTCCAGCAGCTTCAGCTTCTTTAGCTTTTTCACCTTTAGCGAACACTAATACACGTTGTACTTTACCAGTACCGTGTGGAAGAACAACTGCACCACGGATTTGTTGGTCAGCTTTCTTAGGGTCAACACCTAAACGGAATGCAGCTTCTACAGTTGCATCAAATTTAGCTGTGTTTGTTTTCTTTACTAATTCTACTGCTTCTGTTGCAGAGTAAGCAGATGCACGATCAACAAGCTTTGCAGCTTCTACGTACTTTTTACCTCTTTTAGCCATTTTTATTTCCTCCTCGAATGTGGTTTTAGCGGAATAACCTCCCACGTTTACGCCTGTTTTCAGGTATAACCTGAGGATGAGCGCCATCCATTTATTTAAAAACAATAATCATTTACGATAATAAAGGTTGCGAATTGGAATTCCAGACCCGCAACCTTTTTTAAAAACAAATCGAATTAGTCTTCGATAACGATGCCCATACTGCGTGCAGTACCTTCAACCATACGCATTGCAGCTTCTACGCTAGCAGCGTTTAGGTCAGGCATTTTAGTTTCAGCGATTTCGCGTACTTTATCACGCTTAACAGTTGCCACTTTATTACGGTTTGGTTCACCAGAACCAGACTCAATACCAGCTACTTTCTTAAGAAGAACAGCAGCAGGAGGAGTTTTAGTAATGAAAGTGAATGAACGGTCCTCAAATACCGTAATTTCAACAGGGATGATAAGACCAGCTTGATCTGCTGTACGAGCGTTAAACTCTTTACAGAAGCCCATGATGTTAACACCTGCTTGTCCTAATGCTGGACCAACTGGTGGAGCTGGGTTAGCTTTACCTGCAGGAATTTGAAGCTTTACCATTTTAATTACCTTTTTAGCCACGAGACACACCTCCTTAAGTCCGTGATGTGGTCAATTGGACAGTGATTTGCCCTCCCACGTCATATTTTATCTGTAAGGATAAAATCTTTCAAAAAACGTCTCCGATAACGAAGACGTACTGACTTAAAAGATATTATCACTTTTTACAATTCATTTCAAGTTTCATTTTATAATTTTTCAATTTGATGGAAGTCAAGTTCAACTGGAGTCTCGCGACCAAACATGTCCACAAGTACGCTAACCTTTTTCTTCTCCACATCAATTTCTTCAATAGCACCTGTATAATCTGCGAATGGCCCCTCATTTACACGTACTGTCTCATGAAGTTCAAAGTCGAAATCAACCACTTCGTTGTCCATTCCCATATGTTTCATAATGGTAACAACTTCCTCTTCTAATAGAGGTGATGGTTTAGATCCAGAACCAGAAGAACCAACGAACCCAGTTACACCCGGCGTGTTACGTACAACATACCAAGAATCATCAGTCATGATTAATTCTACTAATACATAACCTGGGAACACTTTTCTTTTCATTAATTTTTCTTTTCCGTTTTTCATTTCTACTTCTACTTCTTCCGGGACAACAACACGGAAAATTTTATCTTGCATACCCATTGATTCTACACGCTTCTCTAGGTTTGCTTTTACTTTATTTTCATATCCAGAATAAGTATGGACAACATACCAACTTTTTTCCATTCATTTAGGACGAGCGTCCTTCCCTCCCTGACGTACATTTTTTTGCGCAAATGAAAAAACCCGTTCACCGGGCTTTTACACAGTTCTTATAAATAACATTATATCATGGATAAGTGCTTCTTATTCAAGAATTAACCAAGAATTAACCGAATTAAAGAAGAAATGCCCATATCAACTACTGCGAAGAAAATCGCAAAGAACACAACTGTAGCAACAACAGTCGCTGTTGAGCGGAGTAATTCATCTTTTTTAGGCCAACTTACTTTTTTCATTTCGCGACCTACATCGCCGAAAAAGTTCGTTAAACGCATCTGCGGGACCTCCAGTGTATTATTTCAATTATTTATTTTGTTTCCTTGTGAACTGTATGCTGATTGCATGTTTTACAAAACTTTTTTATTTCAAGTCGCTCTATTGAGCTCGTATCTTTCATAGTAGAGTAGTTTCGATTTTTACACTCTTCACATGAGAGTACAACTTTTTTCCTCATTAGTTACACCAACCTTGTAACATTATGTCCCTAAAAATGTATCATACAATAAAAGACAATGTCAATGACATGCATTTTGTACTCTCTACAAAAGAAAACAGGTGATTTATTTTACACCTGTTGCACTTGTTATTTGTTATGAATTTAAACTTGTACTTTCTCGCATTTCCATATATCGCTCCAATTTCCTCTTCACCCGCTGTAAAGCGTTATCAATAGATTTCACATGTCTGTTTAACTGTTCTGAAATCTCTTGATAAGAACGCCCATCTAGATATAAAGAAAGTACTTTTCTTTCTAAATCGCTTAATAATTCAGATATTTTTGATTCTATGTCTGTATATTCTTCTTGGCTAATAATCATTTCTTCAGGATCAGTTACCTTCGCTTCAGAAATAACATCCAATAATGTTCGATCAGATTCCTCATCGTAAATCGGCTTATCTAAAGACACATACGAATTTAAGGGAATATGTTTTTGTCTTGTCGCCGTTTTAATAGCGGTAATAATTTGTCGAGTGATACACAGTTCAGCAAATGCTTTGAATGAAGACAGCTTGTCCTCTTTATAATCACGAATTGCTTTAAACAACCCTATCATACCTTCTTGAACAATGTCTTCTCGATCGGCACCCACTAAAAAGTAAGATCTTGATTTCGCGCGAACAAAGTTCTTATATTTGTGAATTAAATATTCTAGAGCGTCAGTATTACCTTTTCGAACTAACTCAACGATTGCCTCATCTTCTAAATCACGAAATGTAACGTCGCCTACACTTACGAAGCCTGCTTCCACCTTGATCCCTCCGACCGCTATTTATTTAGCAATATTATACAGTAAAAAGACAAAGAGCGTCAATGCTTCAACGCTCTCCTCTTCTTAATTTTTCTAATTTTTCTGTAATATCTTTACTAAATATCTTTCGCATGGCGGGTTGCTGTTCTTTCGTGTCTTTTGTACGCCTTCTTACTTGTTGCTCCATTGCCTGTACTTCCAACTCTAATTCACGCGCAGATTTCCGAAGGGCACCTTGCGCAAATATAACCCATTGTTCCGTGTAATCAGAAGTCGCAACATATATTCGTGTATTTATATTTCTAAGCTCTATCGCAAGTTGCTCTATCTTTTCGTCTGCAGTTTGATTCTTTCGTGTGAATATTACTTCCACACGAGATTGTTTCATCTTTTTTTCAATACCATGTACTGTATAGGCATCAAAGACTATCATCACTTTTGTGCCTGTATAACCTTGATAATCCGCCATCTTATCAATAAGCGCATCTCTTGATGATTGTAAATCTACATCCCGCAGTTTCTTCAAATCTCCCCAAGCTCCGATAATGTTGTAACCGTCAACGATTAAAATATCGTTCATCTTTTATTTACCAATTTCGTGACGTTTACGATATACCTCATACATTAACAAACTTGCGGCTACGGAAGCATTTAAGGATGTAACTTTACCAACCATCGGTAGAGTGATTAGGAAATCACACTTTTCACCAATAATACGACTCATACCTTTTCCTTCACTACCAATTACTAACCCAATTGGCATTTTACCATCTAAATTACGGTAATCCGTTTTCCCTTTGGCATCTGTACCAGCAATCCAAAGTCCACGTTCTTTTAATTCATCAATTGTACGGGATAAATTCGTTACGCGCGCAACAGGAATGTATTCAATTGCTCCTGTTGATGCTTTCGCAACTGACGCTGTAAGCCCCACAGCCCTTCTCTTTGGAATAATAATTCCATGAGCTCCTGTCGCATCAGCGGTACGCATAATAGAACCTAGGTTATGCGGATCTTCAATCTCATCTAAAATTAAGAAGAATGGATCTTCATTACGTTTTTCTGCCACTTTGAATAAATCTTCTAACTCCGCATACTGATATGCAGCTACTTGAGCAATTACACCTTGATGATTCCCCTCAACTAATTGATCTAACTTTTTCTTTGGTGCGTGTTGTAAAATAACCTTATTTTCTTTCGCTAACGCTAGTACAATCTGTACCTGTCCTTTGGCAGCACCTTCTGCGATCCAAATTTTATTAATATCTCTCCCTGATCGTAACGCTTCAATTACAGGGTTACGTCCGATAATATATTCACTGCTCATGATGATGTGCCCCCTTCCTTTTCTTCTAAAACTGCAATTGCCTTATATACAATTTCGTCTAATCTTTCACGGTTATTTAATAAATGATGATAACCAATTAGCGCTTCAAAGGCTGTACTATGTCGATATGTTTGTACATCCGTATTTTTCGGCACTGTACCCGAATTTGCATTACGCCCTCTTCTTAATACCGCCTCTTCTTCCTCTGTCAAAAATGCCGTCTCTAATAAATGATAAACAACTTTTGCCTGTGCTTTTGCTGAAACAAAGCTCGTCCCTAAGCGATGTAATTGATTAGGGCGAACCTTTCCTTTTTGAAGGAGGTGATAGCGGATATATTGTTCATATACCGCATCACCCATATACGCTAACGCCAAGCTGTTTAATTGCTTTGCATCAATCATTCTTATCCTCTTTTCCATCTTGTACCTTGAGCGGTATCTTCTAAAATAATATTACGTTCTTTTAAATCGTCGCGAATTTGATCAGACAATGCGAAATCGCGATTTTTACGCGCCTCAATGCGCTTTTGGATAAGTTCTTCAATTTCTTCATCCAGCAATCCTTCTTGTGTTAATTCTAATCCTAAAATATCAAATAACGTTTCCAGTTGTTTTACGTATGCTTCGATCACAACTTTAGATGTATGCTCTTCAAGTAAATATTGATTTGCATGATTGGCTACATTGTATAATTCGGTAATTGCATTCGCGGTGTTAAAGTCATCATTCATCGCCTCTTCAAATGCAGTCTGGAATTTCTCTATTTCAGCTAACCATTTCTCATTATGGTCTGTTAAATCCGTACTGCTTTCCATACGATGCTTTAAGTTTCCATAAGCTGTTTTAATTCTTTCCAGTCCATTATTCGTACTTTGTAATAACTCTTCACTAAAGTTAATCGGATGACGATAGTGTACTGATAACATAAAGAATCTAATTAACTGCGGGTCGTATTGCTTAATAATATCGTGAACTAAAATAAAGTTACCAAGCGATTTAGACATCTTCTCATTGTTAATATTAATATATCCATTATGCATCCAGTAACGTGCAAACGTTTTCCCAGTCAATGCCTCCGACTGCGCAATTTCATTTTCATGATGTGGGAACGCCAAGTCTTGACCACCAGCATGAATATCGATTGTATCCCCTAAGTACTTACGTGCCATAGCTGAGCATTCAATATGCCACCCTGGACGTCCTTTCCCCCAAGGGCTTTCCCAGAAGATTTCTCCTTCTTTCGCAGCTTTCCATAAAGCAAAATCAAGAGGATCTTGTTTCTTTTCTCCTACCTCAATACGAGCACCGTGACGTAAATCCGCGATTGGTTGATGTGATAATTTACCGTAACCTTCGAATTCCTTCGTTTTAAAGTACACATCACCCTCTGATTCATATGCATACCCTTTATTCACAAGCTCTTGAATAAATTCAATAATGATGTCCATATTTTCTGTTACACGAGGATGAACTGTTGCGTGTTTGCAACCTAGCGCTGTTACATCTTCAAAGTACGCTTCAACAAAACGATCAGCAATTGTCGGTACATCTTCACCTAATTCATTTGCCGCTTTAATTAATTTATCATCTACGTCCGTAAAGTTAGATACGTATTGCACATCGTATCCTTTATATTCTAAATAACGACGTACTGTATCGAATACCATAGGAGGTCTTGCATTCCCAATATGAATGTAGTTATAAACTGTAGGTCCGCATACATACATCTTTACCTTATTTTCTTCTAATGGAACAAACTCTTCTTTTTGGCGTGTTAACGTATTATAAATGTGAATAGTCATTTTTATCCTTCCTTTCTACCTTTACTTCCAGTTGTTTCTTCAATTTATCAAGTTCTACTTCCATAGCCTTTAATTTATCAAAAATTGGATCCGGAAGGTCAGAGTGATTTAATTCTTGACCAATCTTTACTCCATTTTGAATAACGACTCTGCCAGGTATACCTACAACTGTAGAATGTGCAGGAACTTCTTTTAATACGACAGACCCTGCCCCGATTTTAGAATTCTCTCCCACAGTAATAGAACCAAGGACTTTAGCACCCGTCGCAATTAATACATTATCCTGAATTGTCGGATGCCTCTTTCCTTTTTCTTTTCCTGTACCACCTAATGTAACCCCTTGATAAATTGTTACATTATCACCAATTTCACAAGTTTCTCCAATTACAACTCCCATTCCATGGTCTATGAAAAAGCGTCGACCAATAGTTGCGCCTGGATGAATCTCAATGCCAGTAAAAAAGCGACTAACTTGTGAAACAAAACGTGCAAGAAAGAAAAAATCTCTTTTATAAAAAGCATGTGCAATTCGATGAGCCCAAACTGCATGTAATCCAGAGTAAGTTAAAATGACTTCGAAATAACCTCTTGCCGCTGGATCCTGTTCAAAAACGACTTCAATATCTTCCCGAAGCCTCTTAAACATCGGTGTTCCCTCCCCTTTATGGGCTGCTTTTTGTCGAGCGAACTAACTCCCCTAACTCATCACTTATCCCCTAATTCCTTATATAGGGAGATAAATTCTATATTCATACCTATTTACACGGTATAAAAAAAAGGCGTCTCTGTCATATTGACAGAGACGCCTTTTAAGCGCGGTTCCACTCTGTTTAGGCTTAAAAAAGCCTCAAACTCATCCATGATAACGGTGTACACCGCTTCTGCTTACTTTGCATCCTAAGACGTCCCACGAAACAATTCGCTGTTCAGCAGAAGACTCGAAGGGGCATTTCAAAAATCTGCTTATAAACCACTCCCAGCCTAAAGGTGGTTCTCTCTGTAAAAAGCCTGATTTTCTACTTCTCCTTCTCGTCGCTTTTCCTTATTAGGTTTTAGGTATACTTATTATATTTCTAAACCTAGAAAATGTTAACCAATTACTTTTTGAAGACGATTTAAAACTTTTTCTTTTCCAAGAAGTGCAATAGCATTCGGAAGCTCTGGACCATGCGTTTGTCCTGTAGTTGCAACACGGATTGGCATAAATAAATTTTTACCTTTATGTCCTGTTTCCTTTTGAACTGCTTTAATTGCCGCCTTAATTGCCGCTGGCTCCATTTCTTCTAAAGCTTCTATTTGACCAGCAAATGCACGAAGTACTTCAGGTACTTGTTCACCATTTAATACTTCTTGTCCTTCTTCTTCATAATCAACATGATCTTTAAAGAACATTTCAGAAAGCTCTACAATTTCAGCCCCAAAACTCATTTGTTCATGGTATAAAGCAATCACGCCACGGATCCAAGCTTGGTCTTGTTCACTTAAAGTTTCTCCCACACGTCCAGCTTTCACTAAATGCGGTAAACTTAACTCTACAACCGTATCTAAATCTTGCTTTTTCATATACTGGTTGTTCATCCATTTTAGTTTTTGGGAATCAAATAATGCAGGTGATTTTGATAAACGAGCTGCATCAAACATTTTGATAAACTCATCTTGAGAGAAGATTTCTTCTTCACCTACTGGTGACCAACCTAATAGCGCAATAAAGTTAAAGATTGCTTCTGGAAGATATCCAAGCTCTTTATATTGCTCAATAAATTGAATAATAGATTCATCACGCTTGCTTAATTTTTTGCGACTTTCATTTACAATTAAAGTCATATGACCGAATTGTGGGATATCCCAACCGAAAGCTTCATAAATCATCATTTGTTTTGGCGTGTTTGAAATATGATCATCACCACGAAGTACATGTGTAATCTCCATTAAGTGATCATCTACTGCTACCGCAAAGTTATAAGTTGGGATTCCATCTTTTTTCACGATAACAAAATCACCAAAATCATTTGAATGGAATGCAACTTCGTCTTTTACGATGTCTTTGAATGTGTAATCACGATCAGCTGGTACACGGAAACGAATACTCGGAATACGTCCCTCAGCTTCAAATTCTTTCATTTGTTCTTCAGTTAAATCACGGTGGTTACCTGCATAACGAGGTGTTTCACCACGCGAAATTTGACCTTCACGCTCTGCTTCTAGCTCTTCTTCTGTCATATAACATTTGTAAGCTAAACCACGCTCTAATAAATCTAGATATAATTTTTTATAAATATCTAAACGCTCTGTTTGACGATATGGTCCAAATTCACCACCAACATCAACACCTTCATCCCAGTCCATACCGAGCCATTTTAAGTATTTTAATTGGCTTTCTTCTCCACCAGCCACGTTACGTTTCACATCAGTATCTTCAATACGAATAATAAACTTGCCATCTAAATGACGAGCAAATAAATAATTAAATAATGCCGTACGCGCATTTCCGATATGTAAGTGTCCTGTTGGACTTGGCGCATAGCGCACTCTCACTTGCTTTTCCATAATTGGTACACCTTCCATTCTTAATGTCTACACATTCTATAATTGTACAACAAAAAAATGTGATTATCCATCTTACGAATTAAAAACCATTATTTTTTCTGTAATAATACCACTGCTTGAGAAGCAATTCCTTCTTCCCTACCTGTAAATCCTAATTTTTCTGTTGTTGTTGCCTTTACATTAATGTTATCTATAGACGTTTCTAACAGTTCACTAATACGTTTACGCATACTTTCAATATGCGGTGCCATTTTCGGCTTTTGAGCAATAATTGTACAATCTAAATTCCCTAACTCGTAACCTTGTTCCCGCACAAATGCCCAAACTTTTTGTAACAATACAGCTGAATCTGCATCTTTAAAAGCTGGGTCTGTATCTGGAAAATGCTTTCCGATATCTCCTGCTGCAATAGCACCTAAACATGCATCAGCAATCGTATGTAACAATACATCTGCATCTGAATGACCGATTAATCCTTTCTCGTGTGGAATTGTAATTCCGCCAATAATTAACGGTCTACCTTCCGCAAATTCATGCACATCAAAACCTTGTCCAATTCGAAACATTCTTTACATCCTCCTTGAGCTAAACCACTGAGCTTTATGACTCTATATTATATTGATATCCTTACAAAGAAAAGCCCGGCCATTGCCGAGCTTTCCTTTGTTATACACCATCACGGCTATTTTTTCTGAACATGAAGGAAACTTTCAGCAATTAGTAAATCCTCTGGAGTCGTCACTTTAATATTATAGTAACTCCCCTCTACCACACCTACTTGCTTACCAATGCGTTCCACGAGACTTGCATCATCTGTACCAAGAAAACAGCTCTGTTTTGCACTTCTATGAGCTTCTAGCAAAAGAGAAACAGAGAACCCTTGCGGTGTTTGTACAGCCTTAAGCTGAGATCGTTCTACCGTTTCGACAACAACACCTTGCTCTACTTTCTTAACTGTATCCTTTACTGGCACTGCACAAATGGAAGCTCCATATTTTTCTGCTGCTGTTAATACATTTTGAATCACTTTATCCGTTACGAATGGGCGCGCTCCGTCATGCACAAGAACATATTCAACATCACTCGCATGCTGAATCGCATTATATACACTATCTTGTCTTTCGGCTCCACCCTGAATAAATTGTACCTGTTTTTCAATTGGATACTTCTGCATTAATTCTTCAAAATACGGGCGTTCCTCTTCGTTAATTGCCATAACAATACTTTTGCACGCTTTATCTCCTTCAAAAGCACGTAATGTATGCACGATAATCGGTACTTCATTTATAAGTAAGAACAACTTATTTTTGCCAGCACCCATCCGCTTTCCTTGACCGGCTGCCGGAATAATTAATGTATACATATTAATAATCCTCTACCTATAATGCTTTTTCTAATAATTTACGTTTCGCGAAAATCATACGACCAGCCGATGTTTGTAATACGCTAGTAACCAGCACATTAAGTTGCGAACCTACATACTCTCTACCATCTTCTACTACAATCATCGTACCATCATCTAAGTACGCAACACCTTGGTTTTGCTCTTTACCATCTTTCACAACATAAACATTTAATTCTTCGCCAGGGAGTACAACTGGTTTAATTGCATTAGCTAAATCATTAATGTTTAACACCGTTACTCCTTGTAATTCAGAAACTTTATTTAAGTTGAAATCATTCGTTACTACAGTTCCACCGGTGATTTTTGCTAACTTTACAAGTTTGCTATCCACCTCTTGGATATCCTCGAAATCGCCTTCATAAATTTCTACCGGAATCGGCATCTCTTTTTGAATACGATTTAAAATATCTAGCCCTCTGCGACCACGATTACGCTTTAAAGCATCGGAAGAATCGGCAATATGCTGAAGCTCTTCTAATACGAATTGTGGAATCACAATTGTTCCTTCTAAAAACTTCGTTTGGCAAATATCAGCAATACGTCCATCAATAATTACACTCGTATCGAGAATTTTCCAATGAGCCGTAGATTTTTCTACCTCTATCTCTTCGTTCTCACTATTGTTTTTCTTCTTACCTCCACGTTGGGGTAATGTAAATAATCCTAGCAATTCATTCCTCTTTTTAAATCCTACTTGGAATCCTAAATATCCAAGTAAAAGAGTAAAGAACACTTGCAACACCGTGCTAATAACTGGAATTGTAAATTCACGAATTGGTATTAAAATTAAATATGCAACAATAAGACCAGAGATCAACCCTAATGTACCAAATAAAACATCTGCTACAGGCGCCTTTACAAGAGCCTCTTCAATATGCTTAATAAGTTGAACAATATAATCTACAAGCCAAAATGTTGTTAAAAATAAAATAATTGCACCAATAATTGCACGAACATACGATCCTTCCAATAAAGGAACCGCACCGATGTCTAATACATTAATAACTTTTGGGATTAAGTAAATCCCTAACGCTCCCCCGATTACTAGAAAGAAGAGCTGTACGATCCGTTTTAACATCCAACCACCTCCTACTCATTATTAACCATTGTTTCGCTAATCAAAACGCCGAATGCAAAAGCGGACGTGTTTTTTTATAAATAGTTTTATTTACCAATATATCATATCATATACCAAAAATGTTCTAGTGTCGTTATATTATAGAATCAATGTAATATTCTTAATTGTGTCTACTCATATAGAGATGCTCTTGAATTCTTTTTAGGCCTTCTCGTATTTTCTTCGCCCTTACTTCTCCAATTCCTTCCACATCATCCAATTCATGAATAGTCGCACGACAAACTCCTTGCAACGTTTTGAATCGATTAATTAAATTTTCAATGATAAGTGGCGGAACACGAGAGATTTTGCTTGTAATTCGATATCCCCTTGGCGTCACACTTTCTTCTAAACTGGTTTGCCCTGGGTAGCCAAGTAATTTAACTAAATCACTATCCTCTAAAAGTTGTGTATTTGCAAGGTCCTGTAACCTTTTCAAAATTTGATGATGGTCTTGTGTTTTCTCCTGATGGTAATCTTTAATTAACAATGCTGCCTCTGCCTCTAAATCAGCTAGTAATTCTGTAAGTTGTAAACGGATTAACCTACCTTCTGTTCCTAGCTCATGAATATAGCTCAATATTTCATTTTTAATACGCAGTACCATTTCAACACTATGTAAAACGTGAACTACCTCGGACATTGTAACGACCTCTTCAAATTCTAGAATGCCCAAATTCGTAATACCATCATTCCATACAGCCTTATATTTTTCTAACGTTTGAATAGCTTGATTTGCCTTTGTTAAAATAACACCTATATCTTTTAGTGTATAACGTAAGTTCCCTTGATATAGCGTAATTACGTTACGTCTTTGTGAAATGGCCACAACAAGGCTTCCAGTCTGCTTCGCTACACGTTCTGCTGTTCGGTGACGCATACCTGTTTCAATAGAATCAATAGATGCCTCTGGAACTAACTGTGCATTCGCTATTAAAATTTTACTTCCCGTTTCATTTAAAATAAGTGCCCCGTCCATTTTTGCTAATTCATATAAACTAGCAGGAGAGAATGCACAATTAATGTGAAAACCACCATCAACAATACTTTTAATCTGCTCATTATATCCAAGAACAATTAGTCCCCCTGTTTGCGCGCGAAGTACATTATCTATCCCTTCGCGCAATGGTGTTCCTGGGGCCACGAGCTGTAAAATATTAATCATACTTTTGACACGTTGCTTATTTTCTTCCATAGCCTAGCCTCCTAATGTCAAACGAAGCGCTTCCCCTAAATTAGAAACACCTACAACCTCAATCCCATCCGGAATTGTCCATCCTCCTAAGTTTTTTCTAGGAATAATTACACGTTGAAATCCTAATTTAGCTGCTTCTTGTACACGTTGTTCAATTCTTGATACTCTTCTTATTTCTCCAGTTAATCCTACTTCTCCTATTACTGCATCAGCTGGTGCCGTAGATTTATCCCTAAAACTTGAGGCTATACTTAAAGCCACCGCTAAATCAATTGCCGGTTCGTCTAATTTCAAACCACCAGCTACTTTTAAATATGCATCTTGATTTTGCAATAGTAAACCTGTTCTTTTTTCTAATACTGCCATAATAAGCGAAACACGGTTATGATCAATTCCTGTCGCCATTCTTCGAGGATTTCCAAAACTAGTAGGGGAGATTAATGCTTGTATTTCTACTAAAACCGGTCTTGTTCCTTCCATTGAAGCAACTACTGTTGATCCTGCAACACCAACCGGCCTTTCCTCAAGGAAGATTTCAGAAGGATTTAAAACTTCCGCAAGACCAAGCTCTTTCATTTCAAAGATACCCATTTCATTCGTGGAACCAAAACGGTTCTTCACAGCTCGTAAAATACGATACGTATGGTGTCGGTCTCCTTCAAAATAAAGAACTGCATCGACCATATGTTCTAACATACGAGGTCCTGCAATTGCTCCTTCTTTTGTCACATGCCCAACAATGAAAATAGGGATTCCTTTTGTTTTTGCAAGTTTCATTAATTCTGCTGTGCATTCACGTACTTGTGCCACACTTCCTGGGGCCGACGTCACTTCAGGTAAATGTATCGTTTGAATAGAATCAATAACAACAAAAGCTGGATTCATCTCTTCAATATGTGCTGCAATACGCTGCAGGTCTGTCTCTGCTACAACAAATAGATTGCTACCCTTTACATGCAAACGATCTGCACGAAGTTTAATCTGCTTTGCCGACTCCTCACCTGATATGTATAATACATCATATGAAGAATCTGCTAATTGCGATGAAATCTGTAATAGTAATGTTGATTTTCCAATCCCAGGGTCTCCACCAATAAGTACTAAGGACCCATCTACAATTCCGCCACCAAGCACACGGTTAAACTCTTGAAATTCCGTTTCAATACGTGCCTCAGACTTTGTTTCTACTTCGGTAAGACGTCTTGGTTTTGTTACTTCCGTTTGAATTGCATTCGCGTAATTAAGGCGCCTGGATGATACAACTGGCTCCATTTCTTCAACAAGTGTATTCCATTGACCACATCCAGGACATTTACCCATATATTTTGGTGACTGATAACCACATTCTTGACATATAAATTTCGTTTTCTTTTTAGCCATACCTTTTTATAGTTCACTTCACTTTCGTCTATAAACGTTTATCCTTCTCGTACAAGAAAGAGGGCTATCGCGTAGCCCTCTTTGTTTGTCTATACTTATTTTACCTTTTCTGCACTATGAATGACAAATGATTCTCCTTCTACATCAAAGATAACTTTTTGTCCTTTCTCAATAGCACCTTTTAAAAGTTCTTCTGATAGTCTATCTTCTACATGTTTCTGAATTGCTCTACGAAGCGGACGAGCACCGTACTCACGATCAAATCCTTTATCAGCAATAGCTGAAATTGCCCCTTCTGTTAAGTGCAACTCGATTTCTTGTTCTTTTAAGCGATTCACTAACTGATTTACCATAAGAGTTACAATCTCTTGAATATGTTTTTTCTCAAGCATATGGAATACGATAATTTCATCAATACGGTTTAAGAATTCTGGACGAAATGCCTTTTTCAGCTCATCCATTACTTTACCTTTCATATCCGAATAATCACGGCTTTCATCTTGTACATTAAATCCAAGATGTTTGTTACGTTTTAACGCCTCAGCACCAACGTTAGACGTCATAATAACAATCGTATTACGGAAATCAACTGTACGTCCTTTAGAATCTGTTAAACGACCATCTTCTAATACTTGTAGTAAAATATTAAACACATCCGGATGAGCTTTCTCTACCTCATCTAATAAGACAACTGAATATGGCTTGCGACGAACTTTCTCTGTTAATTGTCCACCTTCTTCATATCCAACGTATCCTGGAGGAGAACCAACTAAACGGGAAGTAGAATGCTTCTCCATGTACTCTGACATATCGATGCGAATCATTGCATCTTCATCACCGAACATAGATTCTGCCAGTGCTCTTGCAAGTTCTGTTTTACCTACACCTGTTGGCCCTAAGAATATAAATGAACCAATTGGGCGCTTCGGATCTTTTAATCCTGCTCTTGCACGACGAACAGCTTTTGCTACAGCTACTACTGCTTCATCTTGACCAATCAAACGATCATGAAGAATGGATTCTAAATTTAATAATTTATCAGTCTCTGTTTGTGCAAGTTTAGAAACTGGGATACGCGTCCATGTAGAAACGACATTTGCAATATCTTCTACCGTAACCTCTGAATTTTCTTTTCCTTGTTGCTCTTTCCATTGACGTTTTGTATCTTCTAACTTCTCACGTAAGCGTTGCTCCATATCACGTAAGGATGCAGCCTTTTCAAATTCTTGACTTTGTACAGCTGCATCTTTTTCTTTTCGAATCTCCTCAAGCTTCACTTCAAGCTCTTTTAAGTTTGGTGGTGTTGTATAAGAACGTAAGCGAACTTTTGAAGCAGCTTCATCAATTAAATCAATTGCTTTATCCGGTAAAAAGCGATCTGTAATATAACGATCTGAAAGTTTTACAGCTGCATCAATAGCGTCATCTGTAATAGATACACGGTGATGCGCCTCATAACGATCACGTAAACCTTTCAAGATTTGAATCGATTCTTCTAAACTTGGCTCATCAACATGAATTGGTTGAAAACGTCTTTCTAAAGCCGCGTCTTTTTCAATATATTTACGATACTCATCTAAAGTTGTTGCCCCAATACATTGTAACTCTCCTCGTGCTAAAGATGGTTTCAAAATATTCGATGCATCGATTGCACCTTCTGCTCCACCTGCACCAATTAATGTATGAAGCTCATCAATAAATAGAATAATATTACCTGCTTGGCGAATTTCATCCATCACTTTCTTTAAACGATCTTCAAATTCACCGCGATATTTCGTTCCAGCTACCACTGTACCCATATCTAGTGTCATAACACGCTTATCTCTTAAAGTTTCAGGAACTTCATTATTTACAATTTGCTGTGCTAATCCTTCTGCAATTGCCGTTTTACCTACACCAGGCTCACCAATTAATACTGGGTTGTTTTTCGTTCTACGGCTTAATACCTCAATTACACGTTGAATTTCTTTACCACGTCCAATAACAGGGTCTAAGCGATTTTCACGCGCAACAACTGTTAAGTCCCTTGCTAAACTGTCAAGTGTCGGTGTATTTGCATTTGCTGCTGAACCACCTTGATGACCTGAACTAGCTTCATTACTTCCAAGAAGTTGTAAAACTTGCTGTCTTGCTTTATTTAGACTTACACCTAAATTATTTAAAACACGTGCGGCTACACCTTCACCTTCACGGATTAAACCGAGTAAAATGTGTTCTGTTCCAACGTAAGAATGGCCTAGCTTACGCGCTTCATCCATAGATAATTCAATAACCTTTTTAGCACGAGGTGTATAATGTACAGTTTGAGAAGCTTCTGTTCCACGCCCAATTAACGCTTCTACTTCTTTTTGAACTTTCTCTGGACTTAATCCAAGAGCAATTAATGCTTTTGCTGCAATTCCTTCACCTTCGCGTACAAGCCCAAGTAAAATATGTTCTGTTCCAATATTATTATGCCCAATACGAATTGCTTCCTCTTGAGATAAAGCTAATACTTTCTGTGCTCTTTCTGTAAATCTTCCAAACATCATAGAAATCGCCTCCTACTTGCGCTTAGTTTTTTTCAATACGTAATCGCTCACGGATTAAGGTTGCTCTTCGATAATCTCTTTCTTCTGGCCCTAAAGGTCCACCTGCGTATTGTTGTAAAATACCTGGTTGCGTAAGAACCATTAGCTCCGTCAAAATATTTCTCGATATACCTTTTATATATCCTAGATCAATACCAAGTCGTACATCCGATAAGCAATTAGCTGCTTCTGCAGATTGAATTAAACGACTGTTTGCTAGTATGCCGTAAGAACGATAAACCTTATCTTCAAGTTCAATACTTGAATTTTGTACAATTAATTCTCTAGCCATTTTTTCTTGCTGTATAATCTGTTGAATGACACTCTTTAAATCTGCAATAATATCTTCTTCAGACTTTCCTAGCGTCATTTGATTTGAAACTTGAAATATATTACCTAACGCTTCGCTACCTTCACCGTATATTCCTCTTACTACTAACCCTAATTTTTGAATTACTTGTATAATACGGCTAATTCTTTTTGTTAAAACCAGTCCCGGTAAATGAATCATCACAGAAGCTCTCAACCCTGTGCCAACATTAGTAGGACAACTCGTAATATATCCAAGTGATTCATCAAAGGCGTATTCAACTTCTTTCTCAATCCAATTATCTATTTGATTGGCACTTTGAAGCGCCTCCGATAACTGTAATCCTGAAAATAGGCACTGAATCCGAATATGGTCTTCTTCATTAAGCATAACACTAATATGCTCACTTTCTGATAGTAGACATGCTCCATATTCTGTCCCTGCAAGATTTGGACTAATTAAATGCTTTTCGACTAAAACTCTCCTTTGAAGAGGGGTTAATTCATTCATCTTTAATAGTCCAAACTCCCCAAAGGATCCTACCGCTTTATTTATAAATTTCTTTTTAAATAATTCATGAATCTGTTTAGCTTCTTCTTCGTTTTGCATAGTGGAAAATTGATATTGTTTAAAATTACGAGCCAAACGAATTCGACTACTTAAAACAATATCAGAATCAGGGCCATCCCCCTTCATCCATGGACTAATTGCTTCGTTCATAATTTTGTCCAGTGACATAGAACTATTCCCCCTCTCTATGCTCACTAAGCTGTATTTCAAGACCTCGAATCTTATCTCTTACCTCTGCAGCTTTCTCAAATTCCTCTTTCTGTACGTATTGTTTCAGAATGAGTTTTAGTTCATCTAATTCTTTCTTTAAGTGGATATTTCCTTCTATACGCTCCGGAATTTTTCCACAATGATCTGTATGCCCACCGTGAAGGCGTTTTAATAATGGCTTTAAATGCTCCTTAAATGTATCGTAACAAGAAGAACAGCCAAAACGTCCAACTTTTGTAAATTGTTCATATGTCATCTTACAATCTGGACACCTTACTATATCTGCATTTGAAAATCCATTTTTTCCTTCTTCAAACATTGTTGATTCACCGTGTAATAAACCAGCAAATAAATCATGAAATGAAAAGTTAGACTGCGATGATTGAAAGAAAGACGTATAGCCACTTTGCTCTGCACATTGCTCGCAAAGATGAACTTCCGCCTTCTTCTCGTTAATTACTTTTGTATAATGTAAAGTTGCTGGTCTTATGTTACAGTTTTGACAAGTCATCACTATCCCCACCTTTACAACAGAAACGCTCTATCTCATGGTACTTTTCATACATTACTAGATTGTTCGCTTTCCTGAATCCGTTTAAATAAAAGTGCATGTTCTTTTTCAAAACTTCTACAATATTTAACTGCTTTATCTTAGTTATCAATCTTTTACAAAAGTTATATTTATTTATATTTCAGTGTTCTTAACATTGCGCATAATATTCGAGCCCTAAGTTCATCTCGAGAAGGAACATCCATTGATAATACAGAACGGTCTATTACACTTAACATCAGTTTCGCTTCACGATTTGTTATGATTCCCTCTTCTATTAAACGTATAATCATACTTTCTGCATTCCCTTGCGCAACGCTATGATCAATCATATGAAGCATTTGATCAATAATGTCTATATCATCATGCAGCTTGACTTTTATAATGCGAATGTAACCTCCTCCACCACGTTTACTTTCTACTACAAATCCTCTTTCTAACGTAAAACGGGTATTGATTACATAATTGATTTGAGATGGTACGCACTCGAATCGATCCGCAATCTCATTTCTCTTGATTTCAATCACATTATTATTACTTAAGTCAATAACTTGCTTTAGATATTGCTCAATGATATCAGATATATTTCTCATTTATCCGCCACCTTTATTGACTTTGACTATCTTTGACTTTAATTATATACGTATTAATAAAATTTGCAACTCTTTTGCTTATTCACTATCCTAGCCACATTCCCCTGTATTTAATCAAAATATAAATACTTTAAACACATTTTTTATTACTATGGATTATAAAATAAAACACGAAAAAACACGAGTCATTTGACTCGTGTTTTAGTTGCTTGGCGACGTCCTACTCTCACAGGGACAAGGTCCCAACTACCATCGGCGCTAGAGAGCTTAACTTCCGTGTTCGGTATGGGAACGGGTGTGACCTCTCTGCCATCATCACCAAACTATGAAGGCATATTCCTTCAAAACTAGATAACATTGCTACATATTATATGGTTAAGTCCTCGATCTATTAGTATTCGTCAGCTCCACATGTCAC
>NZ_JBMDKC010000289.1:0-729 GCF_057809515.1 Bacillus sp. FG16 | reverse complement strand
TCGTACGGAACTCTTCCACCTTCATTTGCGCCTTTTTCGGTGTTCCTGCCGCAAGCCTTGCTTTCTTATAAGGAGAAACGGAAGCATCAGCTAGTTCCCCTCCCAGTATCTCTTTTTCCGCTTTAGAGATAGGAAAGAGCCTATCCACTCCTTCCGTATATAGCTCTTCTTTCGAACTCGGCAGTTTTTGCAGTACTTGTTTCACACGTTCCAAACCAGTAGGTTTCTCGTTTACATTGATTTTCCCACGAAAACGCGCTTCATCCCCTTGATTCGCCCATATTTGCACGTCTTCTTGGACTTTTTGTAGCCCCTTCTGTACATCCTTTGGAATGACACTTTGAAAGTGCTTCATAAATTCGGGCGCTTCTTGTCCTGCCATGGTTGGATTGAGTAAGTAACGACGCATAAATTCCGCCATACCTTCTTGACGAATTTGTTCAGGTGTATAATTTTGACCAGATGTATGAGCACCCAGTTTCATGAATTCCTCATCAAATTTTGGGTCATTCAATCCAAATTTCTTATCCAAATGATGACCTGTTTCATGCGCTAACGTTTCTAAGTCCCCGTACTCACGTGTACGAATGACTTCAGGGTTTATCTTATACATGCCCGTAACAGCCTCGTCTCCGATACCCATACGTCCTGTACGAAGCGTAATGCCTAAATTGTCACGGAAACTATCTAGCAACTTTTTATGCGTAATCGTACGCCCATCTGGCGCCA
>NZ_JBMDKC010000288.1:0-734 GCF_057809515.1 Bacillus sp. FG16 | reverse complement strand
GTAGTGTTTTTTACTAAAAAATAAAGTGTACAGAAATATACAATTTTCTGTACACGAAAGAAATAACTTTCTTTTATTTGAAACATGTTTGTATACTTATATAGCATAGAAAAAAATTGAGAGGATATCATTCATCAGGAGGAATTATAGTGCCACTACTTTTTATCTTGCTATTTTTTATCGTAAATGTTCTTATTTATGTCAAATCATCTCGATGGAGAAAACAACAACATCTTTACGTTCAGTCCTTTACATTTCTTATCGATTATTATATTTTTATTATTCCTATTACCGTACTAGTATTTGTAGTAGCTCTTCCTGGCATTTTTATTACTGGTAACAGTACGTTAGATACGATTATGACAAACATATTTATGATTGAGCTGTATTTATTTAGTTTACCTGTGCTCTTATTATGGAATTTTTATATGGTATATCCGAATCTAAAATTTCTTTGTTCTTTACATGACACAAAAATTTTGCATTACGAAGTTTTGAAAAGAGGTACTTTATGCTTAGAAGTCATTCTATGTTGCGTTCTTATTCCATCGATTCATTACATAGTCATCATTTTTTTAGTTGGAATGAGCCTGTTTTTAGAGTATAAAATTGCAGATGCCTCTTAATCAGATTGTCATATAAAAAGACTGCTGTGTGAAATTCAACAACAGTCTTTTTTATTCAAAATATATAAATCAGGGTTTCTTTGTACTGTAGGTATTCATTAATCACAA
>NZ_JBMDKC010000287.1:0-737 GCF_057809515.1 Bacillus sp. FG16 | reverse complement strand
ACAATTAGGAGGGAAGTTTTTAAATGATAGAAAACCCAATGGTTTTACATAATGGATATGGGATTCAGGATCCACAAGAATATGAGCCCATTCCTTTCAAAGATATTTGCGGAAGTGATGTATTCCCCGAGGATGATGTATTGGTTTCTCCAGACGGGGAAGTTCTTCTGAGGGAGAACGCAGTGGCCTACTTAGTCACGTTACTTGGCTTTCAAGAACGAAGAGGTGAATTGTAAAGTGTGCATGGAACAGGTGCGAAATAAGATTGAAAATGAGATCGCTATTTTAAGACGTTTTATCGCTCGGTATGAGTGTGCGAATGACTCCGAATCGATTTGTATGGTGATTGCTTATAGGTATGCGTTGCAAGCATTTATAGAAGTGTATGAGTTAACAAAGCAGAAAGAGGTGATGCCGTTTTGAATGCTTCTATTGCAGAATTAGAACAGGCATTACTTGTACGCCAACGGAAGTTAGCTGAACACAGGCGTGAATTAGAAAGGTTAATAGAAAAGAAGCCGATTGTGGAGAGAAATATTAGGGATACGGAAAGTGAGATTTTTGACCTGGAAGCTGCCGTTTTTGTTCTGAAAAATATGGAAAAAGACAATTGATCATGTAGTGGAGGTGCAAGAATGTTCCAAGTAACAGAAGCACAACGAGAAAAGATGAAGGCTGTTATTGGGTGTTTTTGCCCATCCCCCCGAAAAGGGGGAATAAGGACAACAATACTTTAT
>NZ_JBMDKC010000286.1:0-741 GCF_057809515.1 Bacillus sp. FG16 | reverse complement strand
ATAAAGTATTGTTGTCCTTATTCCCCCTTTTCGGGGGGATGGGCAAAAACACCCATATATGTTTCATAGACTCTCCAAGAGTCATTTGTTTGTTTGAGGTGACGACGGATTCGTTTGTCCAATTCAGGACCATACTGATGAACCCAACGCATAATCGTTATGTGAGAAACGGATAAACCCCGTTCCTCTAGCATTTCCACCAAATCACGAAAACTAAGGTTGTACCGTAGGTACCATCTTACCGTTAACAAAATAATATCAGGCTGATAATGCTTCCATTTGAATACATTTTCCTTTTCCATACCAATCACGCACCCTTTCTAAAGTAATAGTAACAGTATGTCCAAGATTTATAGATTCATTGCAATTGTCCTTAAGTTTTTGCACCAGCATCAAAAAAGTGTTGTTCATTACTTCACCAGAAGAATAAAAAGTAATTTTGGTTTTTGATATAGAAGGAAGCGTTATTACTAGTGGTTTACTTGTCATACTGATCAGCCCCTAAATTATTTGGTTTTATATGAACTTAATATGTATTCAATAAATGTATATGAATTCATTTTATAAATTTAGTACTTTGTGAATTGAGAAATTCAACAAAATAGTTATTGTATGATGACAAAAATTAAAGAACCTCTTTTTATGTGTCAACACTGATAAAAAGAGGTAAAGGAGAGATTTTTTAGGATGGGTGCTTTAAAAAATCATCGTGATGAACGTGTATCTGTTTCTGTAGAAGAG
>NZ_JBMDKC010000285.1:0-747 GCF_057809515.1 Bacillus sp. FG16 | reverse complement strand
TAGCCAGACCTGTAATTCACTATCTCTGAAGCTCATCTATGCCATCAATTGATACTTTGGTCTCTAACTATGAATCCATCAACTTCATATCCCTTCTTCTTTTATTTTCAGTAAATGTTACCTGTTTCTAATCCCCAGATAAAACACCCAAGTTCTCTTGCAATCGCTGTAATGGCCACATTTCGAGGTTTCCCTTGATATATCATGCGATGATATTTTCTTTGTAACCGTTCTACTGCCCGATCCGCGTAGGAAATTACTTCGCTTTGTTGCCCTTTTTGTCTGGCTTTCACTCGTTTCGATTTTAATCCGATTGTTCCCTTTACCAACGCATTTGCACATTCTACAAGAGTAGACCTAACTGTCGAATTGCCTTGCTTTGTAATCGAACTTCGACTGATTTTCTCTCCACTTGAGCTTTCGCTTGGCGTCAATCCTACATAAGCCATAAATGCTTTAGCCGTCGGGAACCGAGTGAAGTCTGCAATCTCCACATGAACTGTCATTGCTGCGGTTGTGTCTATCCCTTTTAAGCATCTTAACTTTTCCACTGGTTCTTCGTACCTTTCACTATGAGATAATTCTTCTAGTCTCAGACTGAACCGCTCAATTTTATCAACTAGAACATCATACTGTAATAGGTATTCGCCTAACGTTTCTTTGAATAATCCTTGTAGATCAAGATTCTTTACCCATTTCATATAAGCGATTGTCCAGCTTGATTTTCCTTCGTAAATATAGCCATGT
>NZ_JBMDKC010000284.1:0-757 GCF_057809515.1 Bacillus sp. FG16 | reverse complement strand
TGAAGTGAACCCTGAAAACGGGACACCTATCAAAACACCTAAACCACTTGTTCCCTAAATTCTTTAGGGGATAGGTGGTTTAATTTTTCTTGAATTCGCACACAATTGTAGTAATGAATGTATTCTAGCACAATCTTTCGCACAGTTGTGTTGGATACTTTTGTTATCTCTTGTGAATAGAAGGCTTCACTTTTCAAATGACCAAAGAAGCTTTCCATGACGGCATTATCATGGCAATTTCCTCTCCGGGACATGCTGGTGATAATGCCATTTTCTTTGGCATATGCTTGAAATTCCTTCGCTGTATAAATACTTCCTTGATCTGAGTGAAGAAGGACATCTTTTACTTTTCGCCCTCTCATTGCTTGTTTTAATGTCTTCATTGCTAATGGCAGTGCTTGGGACTCGCTGATGACATAACTAATAATTTCACGATTAAAGGCATCCATAATCGTTGATAAATACAAGGTACGCTCTCCAAATAATAGATACGTCACATCCGTAAACCACTTTTCATTTGGTGCGGATGCATCGAATTGGCGTTCCAATCGATGAGGGGCTACTACTGGTTCCGCACCACTGATATATTTCTTTTTCTTTCGACGAACTTTTGAGAGAATCTGATTTTGTCTCATGATTCGTAATACTTTTTTATGATTCACACACAGTCCCATTTTCCGAAGAGTTGCGGTCACTCTTCGATATCCATATCGTAATTTATGCCGAAGACAAACATCCTTTATTTTCTCTTCTATCT
>NZ_JBMDKC010000283.1:0-763 GCF_057809515.1 Bacillus sp. FG16 | reverse complement strand
GCTTATTCTCCATGTCTGGGATTTGGACAAAAAACATTTATGAGCAAATCACGTGCAAACTAAGTAGTTTTATATTTTTTGATAAATTATAAATCAAATATATCATTTACCCCATAACAAAAAAGAGCCTGCATAATCAAAGGAAGCCACTGAAAAAGTGATTAATTTGAAAAAACAACATGAATTTTATCAATATATAGAAATCGAAAAGAAACGCAGCACCTGTATGCAGTAGGTGTTACGTTTCTTTTTATCATTTATTAGACTTTTTCAGTGGACTCTAATCAAAGCAGGCTCTTTTTTGTCCCCATTAAATACCTCTTCCATGTTCATATTGAACAGAAATTACATAATTTTTTTCTAATGATTTGAACTCTTTTGAAATCATTCCATGTAAGCCAACAGATACAACAGCCACAGTCATTAAAACTAATAAACCTGATTTCATTTTAATGATCCCCTCTTTTTCAATATTTTTTTAGCTTCATAACTCATATGAAAATACCGACTTGCTTTCCCCTCATTGCCTACATCATACCATTTGACTGCTAATTCTTCGGCGTAAGATTGTACATCTTTCCATAATTCTTGACTTTTAAAATATGAAATTGCATCTGATATCATAAGATCTAAACTTTCAACAGGCCATTTTTCGTTTAAAGCTTTTAAAATCGAAAAGTGATAATAATACTCCTTATCACATGATTTTAGTCCTTTTTCAATGTAATCTCTTACTTCTTCATAATGACTTAAGCGGAAATGT
>NZ_JBMDKC010000282.1:0-765 GCF_057809515.1 Bacillus sp. FG16 | reverse complement strand
AAAACGTAAAAAGACGGCGGCTTATATTGTCATGCAATTTAAACGTTTAAAAGGTAGAATGGGCTATCGAAAACTGTACCGTTATCTTATAAATAAATGCTCTAGGGTTACCTTATCTCAAGTAAGACAAACTTTATGTCAAGCTGGATTAAAGTCAAAAGTTATTACTTATTATAAGAAACGAAAGCAAGAACATCATACATTTCCGAATATGCTAAAGCAATCCTTTAAACCTGGTAAGAAAGACGTTCCAATTGTTGTATGTGATATCACAGAGTTTCGTTTAGTGAATGGGATGAAAGTATATTTTTGTGCCGCACTAGATATTAGCACCCGACGGGTGCTTGGCTATTCGCTGGATACTCACCAAGATGCTCAATTAGTAAAAGATACAATACAACAAGTTAAAAATGTTTATGGAGATCAAAAAAGAATCTTATTTCATAGTGATCAAGGATCACAATTTACCAGTTGTACAGTTACTGATTTTTGTAAACAACAAAAGATTCAACAAAGCATGTCCCGCAAGGGAAACTGTTGGGATAACGCTGTGATGGAATCGTTTTTTAGCATCTTTAAACGTGAATGCTTACATGGAGAAAAGTTGATTTCTCTCTCTCAAGTCAATCAGTTAGTGGCCGAATTTATTTATATGTACTATCATTCCGTTCGTCCTCACTCATCATTAAATGGGATGACTCCGTATCGATATTCAAAATCCATTGCGTAATCTATTTAATGTTCCAGTTTTTCTTGACCAGGTCA
>NZ_JBMDKC010000281.1:0-808 GCF_057809515.1 Bacillus sp. FG16 | reverse complement strand
ACTTAGAACAGGGACCACTATTCCGAACCATTTTATTTACAGAGAACAAGGAATGTTCTTGGTTATATATCAATTTTCATCATATCATTATGGATGAATGGAGTTTACAACGATTTTTACAAGAGGTATTTTCTATCTATGAAGAGTTGTCTGAGCAGGGAGTGATTTCTCTTATTCAGCCATCTATACGATATATTGATTATGTCGCATGGCAAAATCAACAGCTTACTACTGGCGCATGGGAGCATGAAAAACAATATTGGAAAGAAACATTACAAGACTTGCCAACCTTAGCTTTACCATTGGATCATGTTCGCCCTAGTGTAACGTCACATCGCGGGGATACATTCTCTACAACACTAAATAAGAACGTTGTATCATCATTAAAAAAACTAGCACAACAAGAGCAGGTATCGCTGTACATGTTACTGTTTACCGCTTATGCTCACTTTTTACAACAGATATCGGGACAACAAGATCTTATTGTAGGGACACCCGTAACAGGCAGACAACAGGAAGCATTTGAAGATATCCAAGGATTTTTTGTGAATACAGTTGCGATTCGTGTGCAAACAGACGGAGTTTCTACGATGGAGGAGTTATGTGCAGAAGTAAAAGAAAGATGCTTACTAGCTTTTCAACATCAACAGTATCCATTCGACCAAGTGATTCAAGATAGTAACCCAGAGCGAGGAGAGAATAGCAACCCTATTTTTTCAACGATGTTCAGCTATCAACAGGATGCGGTGCAAAAACATCCTCCGTATCAGTATCAAATACATCCTGTGCAGACAAACATCAGTAAATT
>NZ_JBMDKC010000280.1:0-830 GCF_057809515.1 Bacillus sp. FG16 | reverse complement strand
GGACAATCGCATGAAAAATATAGTCTTATTTCAAGTAGATATATGCGTTAATTTTTACATATTTAGTATAGATGGTAAAAATTTGTGAAATGCCATAGATAATAAAACTCGTTTTTGCCGCATACTTGTTACTTTCTTACGAGTATTTGGTGTCCATTTTTTCAAAATGGCTAAAGCGATTTTTCTCAATACATTTAAGTTCATTGCTGCCGTTTTGTTCAGCACTTTATGACTATCTTCTTTAAAAAGTACATCCAAATACCAATGCATCACCTCTATATCCCAGTGCCCTCGTACAGCCTTAGCAAATAAAGCAGCGTCTGTCTGTAAACTAGAAATATAATAGCGTCTTTCGACGCGAATTTCGTCATCTTTTTCCATGATTTTTTCCACCATACCAATACTTTTGACATCTTTCCATTTTACCTTTGCTTCCAACCAAGAAATATCATCCGTTTGATAGTAAAAACGTTTTTCAATCTGGCTGTGGCTCTTTTCAATCGTGCATACATAGCCTTTTTTTAGCTGTTTCATTTCCTCTAAAAAAGGAGCATGACCAAAATAATCCGTAATATCTTGATAAAGTAGTTTATGATTTTCTTTTATTGCTAACACATAATCCGCCTTTTTTTGAATGATATCAGAGGCAATATCTGTTTGTGTTCCCATCGCATCTAGCGTCACAATCATCTTCTCAAGATGGAGCGTATCCAATAATTTAGGAATCGCTGTAATTTCATTTGACTTGTCATTGACAGTCACTTGCCCAAAACATACTCCATCTGCTTTTGACCAAGCGGAAAGAATATGATTTGCTTTTTGATCTTTTG